>BDSU01000012.1 GCA_002897675.1 bacterium BMS3Abin02
TCTGATCCTCGTGGTCGACGACGAGGCCGGACTTCGAAGAATGGTCGCGTCGTATCTCGCTTCGGACGGTTTCGACGTGGTTGAGGCAGCCAACAGCGACGTTGCACTCCGACTGTTCAGAGAGAAGCAGCCTGATCTCGTGCTTCTCGACGTGGTGATGCCGGGGTCGGACGGTTTCGAAGTGCTCCGGGAGATTAGGGCGGAGTCGGATGTTCCCGTGATCATGTTGACCGCCCGGGTGGAGGAAGTGGATCGTGTCGTTGGGCTCACCGTCGGGGCGGACGACTATGTGACGAAGCCATTCAGCCCACGCGAGCTCACGGCTCGAATTCGAGCGGTTCTCCGGAGATCGAAAACACCGTCGTTTCGAGAGAACGATGCAGTGCATTTCGTGGGGCTGACGATCGATCCTGCTCGCAGGGAAGTGCTGAGGGATGGCGAACATGTCGAGCTGAGCGCGCTCGAGTTCGATCTGCTCGCCGCGCTCTCATCGGCGCCGGGGAGGGTGTTCACGCGTGAACAGTTACTCGAACGGGTTTGGGGATGGGACTATTTCGGCGCAGATCGAGTTGTCGACGTGCACATCTCCAGCCTTCGCCGGAAGCTCGGCGACCAGGCAGGCGATCCGCGATTCATCGCCACGGTGCGAGGGGTCGGCTACAAGTACGTGGCGGAAGCCAGATGAAGATTCTGTTCAAGACCCTGCGGGTTCGCCTCCTGCTCTCCTATCTGGCCGTCGTCTTGGTTGGCGCCATCACGTTGCTCGTGACGATGCAGTTTCTCGCGCCGCAATTCTTCGATGCGCACCTCGCCGCGATGACCCGAACGTTTGGAACGATGTCCAATTCGATGGTCGTTCAGCTCAAGACCAGTTTCAACGCATCCTTCGGAAGGGCGCTGGCGGTCTCCCTGGGGGCGAGCGTCGCGACGGCGCTCGTGGTGAGCGCCTTTGCCTCCGGGCGGATCTTGCGTCCGGTCGAAGCCGTGCGCCGAGCTGCGCGACGCCTCGCCTCCGGCTCGTATCAGGAGCGAGTTCCGATGCCGATCGAAGCGGAGCTCGCCGCCCTTGCCGCAGACGTGAACGCTCTCGCCGAAGCACTCGACACGGTGGAACAGCGGCGCCTTCAACTGATCTCCGAGGTCGCACACGAGTTGCGGACGCCACTTTCCACCATCGAGGGCTACATGGAGGGGCTGCTCGATGGTGTGTTCGCTCCAAGCGACGAGATCTTCGCCGCCGCGGGTCATGAAGCGTCGAGATTGAAGCGCCTGGCGAGAGACTTGAGTGTGCTGTCACGGGTCGAGGAGGGACGCATCGAGCTCGAAGCCGATTGGCTCGATCTCGGTGAGGTGGCCGGCGAGGTCGCTGCGCGGCTCCAGCCCCAATTCGAGGGCAACAACGTCGAACTGGTCGTCCACGACATGTCTCCACTGCCGGCAAGGGCCGACCGGGATCGTATCGCTCAGGTCTTCACCAACGTCGTCGGGAATGCTCTGTCGTACACGCCTGCCGGTGGGCGCGTCGAAATCGCGGGCCGAACCAGATCCGGCGAAGTCGTCGTCACGGTGACCGACACGGGCGGTGGCATCGATCCTGAACATCTCGAAACCGTCTTCGAACGCTTCTACCGGGGTGACACCTCACGACGCGGCGGTACCGGTATCGGACTCACCATCGCCCGCCGTCTGGCGCGTCTGCACGGCGGCGATGTCATCGCCCTGTCGCAGGGGCCGGGGTCGGGTTCGACGTTCGAGATCAGTCTGCCGGCCGTGTGAGCCTTTATCGAAGCTTCACATTCGCGCTCATCTCGGCTTGATCTTGTTGCACCATCCTCTCCTTGACCGAGGAGGAGATCTCATGATGTGGGGATGGGGCGGCTGGTTGGGGCCGCTGTGGATGCTGCTTTTCTGGGGCGGCATCGTCTTGTTGATCGTTTGGGCGGTGCGTTCCGGCTCGGTCGGGGGCGGGACGCGTCCGAGAAGCAGAGCACTCGAGATCCTCGAGGAGCGGTATGCACGCGGCGAGATCGATCGTGACGAATTCAGTACTCGTCGTGACGAGCTGTCGCGGGGCTGAGCGATGAAGCGCCTCTGGATCGTCGGGCTTGTCCTGATCGCCGTGGCGCTCGTCGGATCCGCTGTCTCTTCCACGGCTCCTTCCTCTTGGGTGGGGACGCCGCGGGCAGGGATGCACGCCGACACTCCGTCCGGCTGGTGGGGCCAGATGGGCGGCCATCGGATGCACGAAGATTGGGACTCGAACGGACCTGCGGCGATCCCGGGTGCCGGCGAAGTGAGAGTCGTGGCTTCGGAGTTTCGGTTCGAGCCTCCAACCATCACGATCCCTGCCGGAGAAGCGGTGAACCTCACGCTCATCAACGAAGGCGCGTTGCTTCACGACCTCACGATCCCCGCGCTTGGCATCCGGGTGGTCGCAGAACCCGGCCGGCAGACAACGGTCGGGCTGGCCGGCCTGCCTGTGGGAACGTACGAAACCCTGTGCTCTCTCCCAGGCCACGCCGAGGCGGGAATGATCGGAACGCTCGAGGTGACGGGTTGAGGGTTCCCGTCACCCTCGTGACGAGCCCCGGCTGTCACTACTGCGGTCATGCCCGCGAGGTTCTCGAGCGGGTTGCCGGCGACGTTCCCCTCGACGTGTCCGAGGTCGATCTCGCGTCACCTGATGGTGCGGCAGCTCAGCGGCGATGGAGGGTCCCGTACCCCCCGCTGCTGCTCATCGACGGTGAGCTTTTCGGATACGGGAGGATCTCGGAGCGCAAATTGCGCAAAGTGTTGGCGTCACGAGTCGAGGGGAGTCGTTGATGGAAGGTATCTTCCTTGGAGGTTCGCTCATCGCGGCGTTTTTCGCCGGCGCGGTAGCGCTGTTTGCTCCGTGTTGCATCGTGTTCATATTCCCGGCGTACCTGTCGGCGGCGGTGAGAAACGGCCGATGGCGGCTCCTCCCTCTGACGTTCATCTTCGCTCTGGGACTTGCGGTCGTGCTGGTCCCGGTCACTCTCGGTGTGGGTTTCCTGACACGTTCACTGCTTCGCTATCACGGCGCCGTGTACGTCGGTGCCGGCCTGATCCTTCTCGGACTTGCAGGCGCTGCCGCTATCGGGCGCAGTTGGGCATTGCCGATGCTCAAGGGATCTCCCGACATCCAACGAACCGATTCGGCCGGAGTGTTCGCTCTCGGCGTGTTCTCGGGGGCGGCGAGTTCATGCTGTGCCCCGGTCCTGGCGGGTGTCGTCACGCTCTCGGCTGTCGCTCCTTCCATGTGGCAGGGCGTCGGGATCGGTCTCGCCTACGTGTTCGGGATGGTGTTCCCGTTGCTCATCATGACCGTCGCATGGGACCGCTGGCGCATCGGCGAACGGAACTTCATGCGAGGCAGAACGGTCACCTGGAGCGTGCTCGGCAAGACGTTCGTGACGAACACGCTCAACCTGATCACCAGTGCCGTGATGGGCACCATGGGGCTCCTCTTGGTCTACGTTGGAGTGTCGGGCACGACAATCGCCCCTACGTTCCAGGCAGGAATCGGTACGTGGTTCGAAGATCGTCTCGGCCCTGTTGTCGATGTCCTGGCAGTCATTCCCGACTGGGCCGCCGGCCTGTTCCTGGTCGGGGTCGCAGGAGTTGCGATAGCCATCGCGGGGCGGCGTCGATCTCCCACAACCGACGACGAAGAGCTCGGAGACGAACATCAACATACTGAAGGGAGTCCTCATGAGTAGAGGAGCAGTCAAAGCGCGGAAGCGTCCACAGCCGAAACGGCGGGCATCTATCGGGAAGTGGCTCGGGTTTGGCATACCCATTGTCGGTATCGTCGGGCTCGTTCTCTTCGGCGTCCTGTCTTCAGGTCCGGACGAGGCGGTCGTGTCGTCGGCGGCGCCCGATTTCTCCCTTCCCACTACCGACGGGACGATGGTGTCGTTGCAGGATCTCATGGCGCAGGGTGGCGACGTGCTGCTCTACTTCTCCATGGGTGTCGGGTGCGACGGCTGCTTCGCGCAGATTCCCGAGATAGCAGATGACTTGGCCGCAAAGGGGATCACATTCGTGCCAATCATGGTGAACCCCGCCGACCAGGTCGCAGCCGATGCGGCCCGTTTCGGGATTACCACGCCGATCCTGATAGACAACAGCCGCAAGGTG
>BDSU01000013.1 GCA_002897675.1 bacterium BMS3Abin02
GCCAAGGCTCCGCGGCAGTGGCCGCCGGCAGATGGACCGTCAAGAAGATCTGCCTGACCGGCTCGAACAAGAGCACCCCCAGCCTCTCGGTGTATTCAGGGAGTCTCAAGGTGTGGTCGACCTCGTCCAGTATGACATGTCCGGCGTCATGAAGCGCATACTCGCTTTTCCTGAACACCGCGACGAGGGTTTCACGGTGGTCGAAATGGTGATCGCCACTGCGATCATCTCGCTCGCGCTCGCGTCGATCTTCACCGTCGTGACCGGCCTCATGACCGACCTCGCACGACAATCCGCCCTCGCGCAAGTTCAGCGGGATGCCCGACCGATGCTCGAAAGCCTGGTTGTTGAACTCCGCCAGGCCAGTGCCCCTCTGTCCATCCCGTCGAGCCGCCCGATCGAGTCGGTAGCGTGGAATCGTCTCGTCTTCTACAGCGACCGGCTCCAACCCCACCCTGCTCCGGAGAAGTACGTCTACGAGCTGATCAACTGCTCCAACGGGGCCCAAGGTGGCACATGCGATCTTCAAGAGACGATCTATACCGCGGACACCTCGTCCGTGCCCCCCGACTACACCTTCGACGACGACGTGATCTATCGCCAGTACGTCGCCCTCGAGGGAGTGCTGGCAGACCCGTACGTGTCTTTGGGCCCGGCCTTCCGGGCGGTGGAATGGGTAGGTGACCCCGCGACCCGTACCGAGGTCGTCTCATGCGAAAGCTCTGCCGAGTCGACGCGCTGCAACGCTCCGCTCATCATCGTCGACCTGCGAGTCGCGTATTCGTCGACCGTCGGGCTGAACCCATTGACCCTCCACGAAGAAGTGAGGCTGCGCAATGCTGCGGACTGACCGGAATGACCGGGGCGTCGCGATGGTGACGGTCATGATGCTGCTGCTGCTCGTCAGCCTCGTCATCGTCGCTCTGCTGAAAGAGGCCATCATCCAGTACGAACAGGCACGCTCGCAAGAGCGGGAAGACGTCGTCGTGGCGGGTGCGGAGGCGATTCTGGACCGCTACGCCTCCAAACTGACGATCGATCCCCTCTACTACATCCATTGGGTCGACGAGGCAGAGCGAGCCCGACGCTGTGAGACGCCGACCGCCGCCGGCTATCTGCAGGTGGTCCAACCGGGCAACGCGTGGCTCGCAGGCTGCGAGACGTGGTCGTACCTGGCGCCTGACCGGGACGGCAACGGCACCCCGGATACGGAATGGTATGTGCACCCGGTGCTGGACTCGGCAGGCAGCAGGAACGATGTCGGAGTGCTCATAGAGGTCACCCCGCCGGTCGGTGGACCCGTCGAAGTGATGGTTGTCGGCAAGCGCGGGACGTCGGTGCAACGCCGCGCCATCACGGCGAGCATCCACGCAACCGCGCTGTCAGAGTTCTACCGGGTGGTCCAAGGCAATCTTTCCTACGGAGCCTATGCAGAGACGTTCGGCAAGATCTACGCCGGCGGAGACGTGTCCTTCGCAGGCGACACGACTGCTCATGCCGACGTGTTCGCCGAAGGCAAGATCGTCTCGCCCCCCGAGACGTGGGCAGATGGCGCCCAAGGGTGGGAGAGCTCTCCGACCGGCAGCTTCAACAACATCCGCGACGCCTATCCGCAGCCCCTCGATTTCAATGACTTCTGGGATGACCTCGACCTGGTGGAGAGCTCTGCATGCGGCGGCGGCGGCATCTGTCTGAACGATGCGAATGCAACGGCCTGGCTCGTTCACGCGTACGTTGTCGGAGGTGTCGGAAAGCTTCGCATCATGAAGTCCACGACCTCGCACAGCGAGACGTGGTGGTGGACGAACGCGCAGTCGCCATCGGCAGGATGGACTCTCTACGGCACATTCGACATTCCCATCAACGGTACCCTGTGGGCCAACCAGCACCTGATCGTGGGCGATCGGTACGCACCCGTGGGAGTGGACCAGGATGGTGACGGATTCAAGGACTCCATTCTGCGCGGATCGTTGACCATGTACGCGGGCTCGGCAGCCTCGCGCAAGAACCTCATCATCAACGCCGACACGTACTACTACGATCCAAACTCCCTGGACACGCTGGGTCTCGTGGCCTCCGACGAGATCGTCGTCAATCACAACGCGGTCGGCACCGATCGCAAGATCTACATCAACGGCGCTCTTCTGGGTCAGTATGCCCGGTGGCGGTTCAGCGGCTACACACCATCCAACTCCCACCTGTACACGAACGGATCTATCGCGACCCGCCAAGTCGGCGACATTGCGAGGTATATCAAGTACCGGCACTACGGTTTCGACCCTCGTCTCGAGTTCGTCCGTCCGCCCATGTTCCCTCTCCTGGACAGCGACTGGAGCTACGAGAACTGGCGGGAAGTCACGCTCCCGGACTGGGCGAAACCCTGACCTGGCGCCCTGTCAATCGAAACAACGACGCCGCGACGACCTCAACACCTTCGTTGTCTCACACGATCACACCCAAAACCCCACACCGCCATCGGAAGCAACCACTCTTCAGCCGTATGACCGATCTCACGGATCAAACTAGGCTCCTGAGGGCATGTTCACCGAATACCTCCGCCCTGAATCCGTCGAGGAGGCGTTCAGGACGCTGCAAGAGTTGGGTGAAAACGCCCGCCTCGTCGGTGGTGGTACCGACCTCATCGTGCACCCTCCGGCCGATGTCACCACGCTGGTCGATCTCTCGCATACAGGTCTCGGTCGAATCGATGCCGACGACACAGGATTCCACATCGGAGCGTCGACGACGCTGACCGATGTACTCGACTACCCACCCTTCGCCGACATCTGGTCCGGTGTTCTCCCGGCGATGCTCTCACAGGTCGCGTCGCCGCTGCATCGCAACGCCGCCTCGATCGGGGGGCACCTGGCACGGGGCAGACTCTCCGACGTCGTACCGGTTCTCCTCGCCATCGACGCGAAGATCTCCTTCTACGACGGTGGCCATCACCAACTGCCACTGACCGACTTCTACTCGACACGCAAGAACAGAACCCGGCTGATCGTGACCGAGGTTCATCTCGACCGCGACTTCGCAAGCGCCGCGTTCAGGAAGTTCGCCCGCACGACCTACGACCTCGCCATCTTGAATGCTGCATGTGCGGTCCGTGTCGAAGACGATGCGGTCTCCTGGGCCAGGGTCGTCGTCGGCGAGCGACCCACCTTGGCCGTCGAACTGAGTGAGGCCTCATCGGTCCTGGTCGGTCGGAGCCTCGACACCGAAACGATCGGCCGAACTGCGAACAAGGCGATGCAGACGGTCGAAGTGCGCAGCGACCCCCGAGCGAGCGCGGGCTACCGCCGGCACCTCACGGAAGTATTGGTGCGACGTTGCCTCACCGAGGTCGCGGGCGAGAAGGTGTACGCATGAGATTCACCGTCAATGATCAGTCGTTCGACGAACAGGTCCCCGCCGGCGAAAGTCTGCTCGTTCTGCTGAGGAGACTAGGTTTCAAAGGCGTCAAGAACGGCTGCGACAACGGTGACTGCGGCGCATGTGCCGTGCTCGTCGACGGGCGAGCCATCACCTCCTGCAACTACCCGGCACCGGCCGCAGAAGGCACGCGAGTTCTCACGGTGGAAGGTCTTGCTCCGGAAGGGATGCTGCATCCTCTCCAGACCGCCTTCCTCGATACGGGAGCCGTCCAGTGCGGATTCTGCATCCCGGGGATGCTCATGAGCGCGATTGCATTGCTCGATCGCGAGCCCGATCCTTCCGAAGCAGATGTCCGCGCAGCGTTGCGCGGAAACCTGTGTCGTTGTACCGGCTACGTCAAACCGATCGAGGCGGTGCAGCTCGCCGCAGCCAGGTTGCGAGAGGTCACCGATGGCTGAGAGGTTCAACGTCGTCGGACACAGTGAACAACGCGTCGACGGCAAGGCGCTGATCACCGGCAAGCCGGTATTCGCCGGCGACCTCGATCTTCCCGGGATGTTGCACATCGCCGTCCTCGGCTCCCAGCATGCACATGCCCGCATCGACGCCGTCGACACCCGAAAGGCCGAAGCGCTCGAAGGCGTGGCGCTCGTTTTGACGCATGCCAACACGCCGACCGTCCGCTACACGACGGCCGGCCAGGGACACCCCGAACCCTCCCCCTATGACACCCGCATGTTCGATGAGAAAGTCCGCTTCATCGGTGATCGTGTTGCCGCTGTCGCTGCCACGTCACGCGAGATCGCGGACAAGGCTCTCGAGTCGATCGAAGTCGACTACGTGCCTTTGGAGCCCGTGCTCTCCATCGACGCAGCCATGTCCCCCGGCGCTCCGGTGATCCATGACGAGCTCGACGCCTCGGGAATCTGGGATGCAGAACACAACATCGCGGGCGCGGTCGAAGCAAACATAGGCAACGTAGACGAGGCAATCGCCGACGCCTTCGCCTCGGTCGAATTCACCGGCGAGACCCAGTACGCGCAGCACGTTCCACTCGAACCACACATCTCGGTCGCCTACCTCGACGACAACGCCCGCCTGGTGTTGTACACGAGCACGCAGGTTCCGTTCCACGTACGCAGGATCATTGCTCGTGTTCTGGGACTGCCCGCGAGTCGGATCCGCGTCATCAAGCCACGTATCGGCGGAGGGTTCGGCGTCAAGCAGGAGATCCTCATCGAAGATCTCGTCGGTCTCGTCACCCTGCGGACCGGCATGCCAAGCCGTCTCGAATACACTAGGGCGGAAGAGTTCTACGCATCTCGAACCCGCCACCCGATGACGGTCGGTGTCCGACTTGCCGCCGACGAGGCGGGACACATCCAGGCCATCGACATGAAGGCGCTCGAGAATACCGGAGCCTACGGCGCCCACAACCTGACCGTCGTCTCCAACACCGGGTCGAAGACCTTGCCGATGTACAACAAGGCGCCGAATGTGCGTTTCTCCGCGCGCGGTATCTACACGAACCTCCCCGTCGGAGGGGCGTACCGTGGTTACGGGGCGACCCAGGGGGTCTTCCCGCTGGAGACGGCAATCGACATGCTCGCCGAGAAGCTGGGCATGGACGCTCTCGAGTTGCGGCGTATCAACCACATCCGGTCCGGAGAGACCAGTCCGATCTTCGAAGAACTCGGCGAGGGTCGCAAAGGAGTGCCGCAGACCGTTGGAAGCTGTGGTCTCGACCAATGTATCGAGATCGGCGCCGAGCGCATCGGCTGGGCCGAGAAGCGTGGTGCCCGACGTCGCGAAGGGCCCTGGGTCCACGGTGTCGGCATGTCGATCCATATGCAGGGATCAGGCATTCCCGCCGTCGATATGGCTGCCGCAACGATCAAGATGAACGATGACGGCTCGTTCAACCTCCTCATCGGCGCAACGGATCTGGGAACCGGCTCGGACACGATCCTCGCCCAGATGGCCGCAGAAGTACTCGGTGTCCCGCTCTCCAAGGTCCTCGTGCTGTCCTCTGATACCGACGTCACGCCGTTCGACGTCGGTGCCTATGCATCATCGACCACATACGTATCCGGCTCTGCCGTCGTGCGTGCAGCGGAGAGAGTTCGCTCTCAGATCGTCGAAGTCGCCTTGGCCATGCTCAAGGTCGATGCCGACGATCTCCATTTGGCCGACGGCAGGGCGATCGCGAAGGACGGCAGGAGTGTCATGCTCTCCGACGTTGCTCTGCGCTCTCTCTACGGTGTGGACCAGTTCCAGATCGGGGCAACCGCATCGTTCGTCGCCGACGTGTCCCCGCCGCCGTTCCTGGCATCGTTCGCGGAGGTTGCCATCGATGTCGAGACCGGCAAGCTGAGGATCGTGAACTACGTCGCTGCAGCCGACTGCGGCACACCGATCAACCCGCGCCTGGCCGAAGGACAGGTCGAAGGGGCGCTCGCGAACGGAATCGGGTATGCGCTGATGGAAGAGATGCGCTTCGACAGGTACGGCCGCATGCGCAACCCGGACCTCGGCCGCTACAAGATCCCCGCAACGACGGACATGCCCCCGATGGAGGTCATCCTGGTCGAAACGTACGAGGACACCGGACCGATGGGGGCCAAATCCATCGCGGAGATCGGTATCAACGCTCCGATTCCCACCCTCGCCAACGCCATCTACGACGCCGTGGGTGTCCGAATGACGCATCCGCCGTTCACCTCGGAGAAGATCTGGCACGCCCTGTCGAACTCGTGACACCCGGCGGAAACTGCCCAGTCCCGCCGCAACGCCTTGTCACGCTCGCAGCGAGCGAACGAGCCCGACTTTCAGGTTCCACATCGCTTCGGTGAGCGACACGTGGTAGACGTGCGGGTTGATGAGGCGCCGCACCCCGGGGTCGAGACGATCGAGGTCGGCGATCCGGCGTCTCCGCAGCTCCTCCATGGACGCCGGCTCCGACACCCGTCTGCCCTCCCGAACCGCGGGGATCGGCAGCACCTCGACTTCGGAGATCACACCGGCCTCCAGGCGTCGAACCGCGGTCGGGATGACCGGATGATGCAGCGTGAACGGCTCATCCGTCGAAAGGCGCTCATCCACGGTACCGAGCACGTCGGCCGTCGCCGTACCTCGCCGGTCGTAGAGCCGCCAGACCTGCTTCCGGCCGGGATTGGGGATCTTGGCCTGTGACTCCGACACTTTGATCGCCGGCATCCACTTCCCCTGCTCTTCGATCGCCACGAGCTTGTATACGCCATCGAGGGACGCATCGCCCTGTGAGGTGATGAGGCGGGTTCCGACCCCGTAGCTGAGGCGGTTGATGAGCCGGTCGGCGTCTACACCGTACCGAGGTGCCTCTCCCTCGATCTGGGACACGATCTGCCAAATGGCGAGCTCATCCAGGTTCGAGGAGAGCACGATGGACGCATCCGGAAACCCGGCAGCGTTCAGCATGGCCGCCGCCTGGATCGCAAGGTAGGCGAGATCACCCGAGTCGAGGCGAATCCCGAGCGGTTCATGGCCCTTTCGGCGCAGTTCCTCGAACACGGCGATGGCGTTGGGAATGCCGCTCTCGATCGTGTCGATCGTGTCGACGAGGAGAAGGCAGTCGTCGGGAAAGACCTCCGCGTAGGCTCGGAAGGCATCGATCTCGCCTCCTCCTTTTGCCAAGAACAGTTGGATCAGCGAATGCGCGTGCGTCCCCTTCGCCGGAACACCGAGCACCGCCGACGCGCCGACGTTCGAACTGAAATCGGCGCCACCGATCAGCGCGGCGCGTGTCCCTGCATCGGTGCCTCGTTCCGGTCCCCTGCGCATCCCGAATTCGAGTACCGGCCTTCCCCGGCCTGCCTCGTGTACTCGCGAAGCCTTGGTGGCGATAAGCGTCGGATAGTTCAGACGGTTGAGGAGAGACGTTTCCAGCACCTGCGCCATGGCGAGAGGTCCGACGATCATCGTGATCGGCACGTTGCGATGGACGATGCGTCCTTCCGGGATCGCGGTGACGCTGAGCCCCGAGAAGTCCCCGTTTGTCCGCAGCCAGCGCAGAAAGTCGTCGGCGAACAAGCGCTTCCCGGCAGCACCGGTCAGTGTTCTCAGGTAATCGACATCGGCGTCCCGCACATGGGTTTCCTGCATCCAGTCGAGCAGCCATTCGAGTCCCGCGTTGACTGCGTACCCTGCCTGATGTTTTCCGTAGTCCGGGTACGAGCGAAAGTAGTGATCGAACTCTGCGGCCTGTTCATGCACACCGAGGCGGTAGTACACCTGCGCCATGGTGAGTTGATACAGGTCGGTGAACAGGAACCCTTCTGCGATCGCCCGCTGGTCGGCATTCATCACCATGATCGTACTGCCAGAATCCCGCCCATATGCGATGGCGTGGGGTCAGGCCCGGGCTCGACAGGATCATCGGCTTCATGACCAGAGTGCGTGAACCGGCCGACGTCTGTCGGAAGGGGCTCAGGCTCCCAGATCGGGTCCTCTTTCGACAACACACGCTCAGGGCCCGTCGTAGCATGCGCAGGGACAAGTCGCGACTTCCGGAGGTACGACATGGGTTTGGTCAATGACTTCACACTCGATCTCTCCGAGCTTGGATTCGTGCACGAAGGGCTCGCTCGCCCCGAGAACGTGCTCGCCGAACGGGACGGCACACTCTGGACACCCGACAATCGTGGTGCACTCACTCGCATCGATCCCGACGGGACGATGACCACCGTCGGTTCGATCGGCCCCGAATGCAACGGTTTCGCTCTCAAAGCCGATGGGACGACCTTCACGATCGCGAACATCGGCGACGGCACCGTCTACACGATGGACCGTGATGGGAACCATTCGGTCCTCCTCGACGAGATCGACGGCCATCCTCTCGGGTCGGCGAACGACGTGTTCATCGACAGCAAGGATCGCATGTGGATCTCCATCTCCACACGCGCCAACCCCTGGTTCATCGCTGCTGCAGCACCGCGACCCGACGGCTACGTCATCCTGTGGGATGAGAAGGGACCGCGTGTCGTCGCCGAGGGCATCTACTTCACCAACGAGATCAAGATGGATGCCGACGAGCGGTACCTGTACGCCGCCGAGACGATGAAGGCGCGGATCCTACGCTTCCTCGTACACGACGACGGCAGCCTGGGTGATGCGGAGGTGTACGGGCCCGACGGCCTGGACCGGGGCGCCTACGTCGACGGGTTCGCGTTCGACGCCGAGGGCAACCTCTGGGTAACACCGATCACCCGCAACGGCCTGGGGATCATCACACCCGACGGGGACTACCACGCCGTCTTCGAGGATGTCAACGAACCGGCTTTGGAGAGCGCAATCGCGAAGATCGAGTCGAACACGCTCACTCCGGAAGATCTCTTCGCGTGTGTGGGACCGACGCTCCAGTTTCCCACCAGTGTGACGTTCGCCGGACCGGATCTGCGCACGGTATATCTTGGCTCGCTCGCCATGCCCCACCTGGTGACGTTCGAATCGCCGGTGCCCGGGCTTCCACTGTGCCACTGGCACTGACGCCGAGAGTCGGAGACGAGTGGGAGCAGGCATGATCACGACCGAACGCGACATCGAGGCGATCGAAGCGGTTCCGATCGAGGAACGAAACCTGGCCGGCAGCACGTACGAGATGCTCGCACGGGGTGCTGCAATCGATCCGGATGCGACGGCTCTGCAGTTCTTCTTGCAGGGATCAATGTATGAGCACTCGGTTACCTGGACCTACCGGGAGTTCCTCGACACGATCACCCGGACCGCGAACCTGTTCCATGAGCTCGGTGTCCGCTCCGATGATGTCGTCTCGATGATCCTCCCGAACCTTCCCGAGGGGTTCTTCACGATCCTCGGCGCCGAGGCGGCGGGGATCGTCAATCCGATCAACCCACTGCTCGAACCGGCGGCGATGGCCGACATCATGAACGCCGCAGCCACCAAAGTTCTTGTGACGCCGGCACCGTTCCCCAACGTGCCGATCTGGGATCGGGTGGCGACGATCATCGACGCGGTGCCAACTCTCGAGTCGATCGTGCAGGTCGATCTCGCTTCCTACCTGCCGCCAGAGCAGCGCCAGGCGATCAGCCGGATGCGTTCGGAAGCCCCCGGAATCTCCCTACCGGTGATCGACTACGCCGAGGCGCTGCGTGCCCAGCCGGCGGATCGACTCGTCGGTGGCCGTGTCATCTACCCGGACGACATCGCCTCCATGTTTCACACCGGTGGAACGACCGGTACACCGAAGTTGGCTTTACACACCCACGCCAACGAAGTGGCGGACACATGGCAATCGGCCGAGATCCTCGACATCGTCCCCGACACGGTGATGCTGTGCGGACTCCCCCTTTATCACGTCAACGGCGTGACTGTCACCGGCCTGATCCCGTGGAGCAAGGGTGCGTCCACGGTGCTCGCCGCCGCGGAGGGCTACCGGGACGCAGATCTGCTCCCGAACTTCTGGAAGGTCGTCGAGCACTATCGCGTCAACTTCTTCAGCGGCGTTCCGACCGTCTACGCGGGTCTGCTCCGTGTGCCCGTGGCGGACCATGACATCAGCTCGCTTCAGTTCGCGATCTGTGGAGCGGCCCCGATGCCCGTCGAGGTGTTCCGCACGTTCGAAGAACGCACGGGACTCCGGATCCTGGAGGGGTACGGGCTGACCGAAGGAACCTGTGTCAGTTCGGTCAACCCTGCCGGCGGGGAACGAAGGATCGGCTCGATCGGTTTCCGGATCCCCTACCAGGAGATGAAGATCGTCGTTCTCGACGACGAGGACCGCTACGTGCGCTGCTGCCTCACCGGCGAGGTCGGCGTGGTCATTATTCGCGGGCCGAACGTGATGCCCGGTTACAAGAACGACGAGCACAATCGGACGGCCTGGGTCGATACCGGCGACGGTGGCGGCCCATGGTTCAACACCGGCGACCTCGGGCGACAAGACGCCGACGGATACTTCTGGCTTGCAGGACGTAAGAAGGAGCTGATCATTCGAGGTGGCCACAACATCGACCCGAAGCTCATCGAAGGGCCCCTCCACAGGCACCCTGCAGTAGCGCTCGCGGCAGCCGTAGGCCGGCCCGATCGGAGGGTCGGCGAGATACCGGTCGCCTATGTGCAGCTCAAACCCGGCGCCCAGGCGACCAGCGACGAGCTCCTGAAGTTTGCCCGCGAGCATGTCGGTGAGCGTGCCGCCGTGCCAAAGGAGATCCGGATCGTCGATTGCATCCCGCTCACCGCCGTCGGCAAGATCTTCAAGCCCGAATTGGCGCAACGCGAGATCGCCGACGAGTTCCGGAACGTGGTGGCAGGAATCGACGGTGTCCGCTCGGTCGAAGTGATCGCCCGCTCGGATGCGCGCTACGGAGTCGTCGCGGAGATCTCTGTGACATGCGTCACGGGGTCCGATCCGGACGAGGTTCGCAACACGATCGCGGCGGCTTTGGGCCACTACACGATCAGATATCGGATCAAAGTCTCCTCGACACACGAAGACCGTCGGTAGGGACTAGTCACCGCGTGTCGAAGTGGATCGGTTCTGCCCTCTCGAGCATTTCACGCCGATAACCACATTGAGAACACCCGGAGGCATGTGATGCACAGATACACAAGTGATTCGTCAACCCGAGCCAAGGTGTCGGGATGACCGATCTCTTCTGTTCACGTTGCGCAGCGCCGGCCATGGTCGTCACGGGCGACAAGGCGCTGTGCAGTGCGTGTGCGGCGGCGTCGGTCTCTGACGCCAAGCCTCCCGATCGTGAGACCGGCACTCCTGATATCCGGATTCTGTTCCTGGATCGTGGCAGGCGTGCCCGCGCCATGCCGGAGACGGGAGAGGAGCCTCGTCACCCTCCCGACGAGCAACAAGATGCGGCCGGAACCGAATCACCGTGCGGAGTCTCGCCATCGGAGTGACCCGGATAGGGTCTCTGCGTATGTCGGGACCGCCGTGAGCACCAGGAAGACGGCCAGGCGCGCGGTCGCAGCGATCTCGTGAAGGATGGGCACTCCCCTCCACTCGTGAGCGCCCCTGGTGTGGATCACATGGCCCGGAACCGAACCTGGGATTGACGATGTCTGATCCCCGCTCGAGGCCCCGTCGGGGCACGACGGCTGCCGCAACCCGGCGACTCAGATACGGTTGAGCGCGTTCGCAGGCAGGAGAAGCACGGCGCCCGCGGCGGCGGACCGGGAGGGCCACGTCGGTCGAACCGCTCACATCCAGGGGGCAAGCCTCAGGATGACCCCGTTGGCAACGAGAGGACGGCCAGGAAGCTTCTACAGGCTGGAGGGCTCAGGCCGCACCGTCTCTCCTTGGACTTGGGAGCAGAGTGCAGTGTCGGCGCTGTTCGTGGCCAACCGGGCCTCTGGTCGAGAGTCGCCCTGGATGCCCATGGACAGCGCCCCGGATGCTCGTGGAGCGTGGAACGATCGTCGTCACGGCGCGCCCGTGCAGACGATAGATCGCCGTCACAGCTCGATTTCGACAAAGCCATCATCGTCGGGTGGCTTCTTCTCGTCCTTCGCCGCATTCCGGTTGGCCTCTTCCCTCCTCTTGTCGTCTTCCGCAGCCTTCTCGCGGATTCTCGTCCTGCTCCTGTCACGCTCGGCGACCTTGCGCTGGACCATCCGCTCAACCAGGTTGTGGAGTTCTCTCGGCTTCTTGTCGTCCCCCGCAAGTTTCTGCCCGAGGATACGCTCGAGCTCTCGGCCGAGTTCTCTGAGCATCTTCTCGTCCTCGGCAAGCTCCTGATGGATCGACGCCTCGAGATTGCGATCGAGATCCTTCATCTCCTCGTCCATCTCGGATCTGAGTTTCTCCATCCTGGCGTCCGCAGCCAGGTCCGCTTTCAGGTCGTCGCTGAGAATGTAGATGCCCGTCGGACGGAAGTTGGGGAGCAGCGGGTCACTCTCGGCCTGAGGTCCAGACGGCACCTTCTGCTCCCCCGAAGTCTCGGGCGAGGCGGTGTCTCCGACATGGTTGCCGGTACCGGTCCCTTTCTTCTTCTCGTCCTCCGCAGGCTGCCGATCGGCCGGGGTTCCAAACTCCTCGCGGATTTCTTTGATCCTCCGCTCACGCTCGACAACCTTGTGGTGGACCATCCGCTCAACGAAGTCTCTGAGTTCCTTCAGCTTCTTCTTGTCTTTCGCGAGCTCCTCACCGAACATCTCCTCGAGCTTCCGGCCAAGTTCCTGCAGCGCCTTTTCGTCGTCCGCACATTCCCGATCGACCTGCAGCTCCGTCTTCAGGTCGCCGGTAGGTACGTACATGCCGGCGCCAGGGCGAAAGTTGGGGAGCAGCGCATCCTCCTCCAGCTGCGTCTTCTGCGACCCGTCCTCCTCACGTCCCGAGCCGGCGGGCGCCACGTCATCGGGCAACCTGCCATCACCGGGCAGCGCGTCCTCACCGGGGTAGTCAATACCATCACAGGGCAGCGCGTCCTCCCTCTGAGAAGGAGGAGAAGGCGGCGTCTTCTGCGTGACCGAGGTCTCGAGGGTCGCCGAGTTCCCCTCGAGGCCGAACAATCGCAAGGTCCTCTCGTTCTCTTCGTCGGGGGTGGGTTGCCGGTCCATCCTGGAAACCGAGCGACGCCGCATCATCACCGCGGCAAACGCCGCCAGCATCACCAGAAGAACGAAAGCAGCCGGGACCGCCGGGAACCTACCGCGTCCGGTCTCGGTCACCGTCCCGGTCGTGGGAGCTGCGGCGGCAGATGGCGCCGGTCTGGCCTCGGTCACCACCGCTGTGACCGGGGTACTGGTCGTAACGACCGTCTTGGAGGTGACCGGCGGTGCCACCTCCTCACCCGACCCCAGGTTCAATACCGGATAGTTCGAACCGAAGAGCACATCCATGGACGTGGCGTCCTCCAGCGTGAGTCGCCTCCCCCAGGTGGAGCCACCGCCGGCATCTGCAGACGTGGGAGCGATCATGGTCTCGATGTTGACCCAGAACTCGTCACCGGGCCGGGGTGTGATGGGGAGCGAGATGAGCAGGGACCCGTCCTGGAGCAGGTAGATCGTCGGCGTGAACTCTCCCCCGGGCCCGCTCCCGCTGACAGAGGTCGTGCCGTCGAACTCCGACCACGCCAGCGAGCTCGCCGCTTCGTCCTGTTCCACGATGACTTCCACATAGGACGAGTAAGGATCGAGGGGCGGTCCGGCGACCCACGGCTGCTTGGGGACGATGTGCACATACAGCGCATCCGTAACGGTGTCCCTCACCAGTTGGGCATCCGCGATATCGAAGCGTGGGTCGAGCGGATCGAGCTGCGCTGCCGCAGGAGCGACTGGTACCAGCAATGTCGCCATGATGAGCGCGAAGGACATCGTTCGGATCATCGGTCGCATCGCCGTCCCCTCTCCCATGAGCGCCGATGCAGCGAGTTATAGCAGCATCTCGAGATGGATGCGGACTGTCCTGGCTCGGATGGCCCGCTTGCTCTCGACGTCGATCGCGCCGGTCAGGCAACCCATCGCGCGGTCGGACACATCCATCTCATGGCGGATCAGACACCGTTCGCGCTCGGGAAGACCCCTTGCGGATGTCCACCCGGCGCTGCACGCGCACCAGATCGGATTACCGAACCGTTGCGCACCTCCCTGAACGATCCTGTAGATGCGACCTTGGCCACACGTGCCCGACCACAAGCCACTGCGGATGGTCGAGTGGCCGCTCGATATGTGCCGATATCGCGCACGAGAGGAACCGGGTGTTATGGCGCGACATCAGGGCGATCTGTGCGACCGATCGCAGAGGGTTCGCCGGGTTCAGGTGGGTGGGTTTGATTGGTCGATGGTTTGGAGGGCGTCGTCGAGTTCGAGGAACCCTTGGGTTGCCCACCACAGGTGGTCTTCGGGATAGACGCCAAACCCTTTGTGGTCCCGCCGCCAATCCCGATCATGGTAAGAGTCGACCACCCGGCCGAGATGCCGTCTGGATGCCTCCAGTTCGGTCTGCAGCTGTGCTCGATACACCTCCCGGTCGACCGGTCTGAGCACCGCGAGGTCGCCCAGGCGACGGTCTGCCAATAGACCCAGGGTCGTCTGGTCGGGTCCGTGTTCCTTGGACCAGAAACGAACCGGCCGGGAGATGGCGTGGTTCCACACCGGCCAGACGGTGGGCCGCCACCGCCACCGCAGCGGATACTTGTCCAGACGGAGGATCGAGGCGGTCGCTTCTGCCTGGGCGGGACGAGCCAGCCAGGTGACCTCCTCGACCGGAAGGTCCACGACCAGCGCCAACCAGATCACCTCAATGGTGTCGGGTCCCGCCAACAAGTCGCCGAATACGTGCGCTTCGACGACAAGCGAGTCCAGCCACGACGAGGTGTGGTCGGTGAGGTCACCGGCCACCTGGCGCAACCGACCGACTGCAGTGCTGTACTTCACCAACCCATTCTGCCCGACCACACGCCAACCGACAGCCCGCATCGCCTGTTCGAACATGTTTGGCATACCGATCGCCGCAAGCAGCAGCGCCGGAACGAGGCAACCTTTGAAGTCCCTCTCGGATACCCTGGAACCGTGAACCCGGTAGCCGCCAAGAAACCCGGACTGGAACGGTCGACGCTACTGCTCCCGACCCGGATAGCCGCGGCAGTTGCCTTGGCCGTTTCTGTCGGTGTGTTCGTGCTGGTGGGGTTGATCGCCCCCGATCACGGCCCTACCCGGATCTCCATGCGTCAGGGAATCGCCCTGGCAGCCGTGTTCGCCGCCCCTCCGATCGGGGTACTCATCTCACCGGTGAACGCCGCGTCGATGGTGGCGCTGGGTGGGGCCATGTTTGTCGCGGGGGCAGCCACCACCCCGGGCGGAAACCTCCTCGGTCCGATCATGATGGCACCCGGTCTCTTGCTGCTGCTGGTCGGAGCGTCTCACCGCCCGCCGCTGACAGCAGCCTTGATCGGGCGGTTCCTCCTGTATGCGATCGCGCTTGTGGTCGGTGTGGTTCTCGCCCTCGGTACGGGAGTGTTGACCGGGTTGGGGGCCCTGTTGGTAGCCGCCGTTGTGGCATCTAGCACCCGATGGCGCACCGACCGTGACATCCGATAGAGGGAATGTCGGAATCCGGTGTAACTGGCTGTCGGGCAGCGGGTGCTCTCACGTTCGGTGGTCGATAGTGGCTCGGAGTATCCGCTCCTGAAAGTGCCGTTCTAGCGCACTCGGCGAGCCGCTCGTTATGGCGCCGTATTTGGTGGTCGGGGCGGCTAGTTCAGTCCGAAAACCGTGAGGAGTGCGCTGTCCACGCCCCATTGTTCTTCTGGTGTGAGATGTCCGGTCAGATCACCAAGCCGGTTGACATCGACCGCACCAAGCTGTTCGACAAGAACACGAGTCGATACCCCATCGATCTCGATCTCAGGTCGGGCATAGTCGGGCCTTTCCGAGAAGCTGGCGTGAGAGAATAACGCGGTGGCAAAGAGCCGAAGTCGAAAAAACAAGAAGAAGACTCGTCGCACTCGCAAGGCACCTCGTGGGGCACCCACTACTGCAGGTCAACGCGGTTCAGAGAGCGCTCTGGCGGACACAACCCATCCGGATGAGAACGATGAGATCCTCGTCGCACTGTGGCAGAACACGCGCTCTGGAGCCCGCGCTGGCAGGGGGTTTCACTTCCAGGACGCTGTTGGGGCATGGCTCGCCGCCGGGCTCGCCGCTGGCTCGATCGCAGAAACCAAGCTGACGCCCGAGGGTCTCGAGGATATGACACTGGAGGGCGCCCATCACCTCCACCTACAGGCGAAATCGCGGGTCGGGTATCTTGGCCCGTTTCCACTGGGGCAAGCCTGCCGGCACATCCTCGACGCATGGGAGCGCCACGAAGCTCGCGGCAATAGTGACCAGCGTCTTGCCGTAGTGCTTGAGAGCGGAGTCCGCGATGTACCCGGTCTACGCGACGTCAACGAACCACTCGCCCGATCGCTCCCGGACGACTCGCCGATGCGGGGCGCCCTCAGCGAGGCAGCCGCCAAGAGGGGACTCAGCGATCAAGGCCTGGCCAGGCTGATGTCCACCACCGCAGTAATGGGAGTGGATTGGAAGGAGTTGACGGCTCGGACGACCGAGCACCTTGAATCAGTGGTGGATCTCCCGTTTTCCGCTTTGCTCCTCATAGCCCGCGAACTTCGCACCAAGGTGGCTGAGGCAGCGGACGCAAACGTCAATCCCGCGTATGAGGCTCGTCAGTCCTTGAGTCGGATGGACCTGGTCTCGACCATTGAACACGTCGCCGGGCACATCGATCTCAGCGCACTCGAGTCGGCCGTTGTCGACGGCGTATGCGAGCCGTTCGAGACCGGCATGCCACCGAGCGTCGACGACAGCTACTACGAAGGTGTCGCGACTCAGCCTTGGCATGTCGCCGCTGGCCTCGTCGTCCCTCGGCCCCAGATCATGGCAGAGGTTGTACTGGGCTTGCAGGAGCGGTCGGCGGTCGTCTTGACGGGTCCTTCGGGTGTCGGAAAGAGCGCCATCCTCTGGATGGTTCCGGCAGCGCTGCCGGGTGTGCTCTGGTATCGAATCCATCGTGTTTCTGAGTCAGACGTTCCGGCGCTCATCCGACTAGCCCGCGCGTATTCGGTTTCGGCTGATACGCCTGTCGGATTTCTCGTCGACGCCGCTGGCAGGGGTGATTTCCGGGGCTGGGCGCGTCTGCGCACTGACGCGGCTGCCGTTCCGGGGCTCCTTCTTGCTGGCGCCGCTCGGATCGAGGACGTTGCTGAGTTGGGAGACCTGTCGAACTGCACGACCGTTTCGGTGAGCTTGGATGAGGACGCGGCAGAAGTCATCTTCGATGGCCTCGTCACACGCGGCGCCACCTCCGCACCACATTGGAGAGAAGCCTTCGACCGTTCGAGTCGATTGACGCTGGAGTACACGCACATGCTGACTCAGGGGCGTCGACTCGGCGAGGTGATCGCTGATCAGATCCGAGTACGAACTGAGGAAGATCGATACCAAGAGCTTGAGTTGCTGAGTTTGGTTTCGGTCG
>BDSU01000014.1 GCA_002897675.1 bacterium BMS3Abin02
CGGCGCAGCCGGAGCCAGACCCCTCAGACAGAAGTGCCGAGTCTTCGAGGCGATGGGGGTGTGTGAAGAGCCTCTACCCCATCGACCTCGGCTCGTTCCTCACCTCGGCCACTTCCCCTGCGAGGGGAAGCAAAGACACCCCATCGACCTCGGCCAAAGCCCCGAGGCCACTTCCCCTGCAAGGGGAAGCAAGAAAGACGGGTCGGTCTTCTCTCGGAGTCTGCCCGTGACGCGAAGCAAGAACAGCCCTGTGGCCTACCGGGCGGGCGCTTCGGATTGATCGATGCTCGGAAGGCGGAGCCCTTTGAGGAGGAGGGCGTTGGTGGCGACGATGAAGCTGGAACCGGACATGGAGAGTGCTGCCCACTCGGGTCGCAGGACCCATCCGAGGGATGGCTCGAGGAGGCCGGCAGCGATGGGCAGGGCAATGACGTTGTATCCGATGGCCCAGGCGAGGTTCTGGCGCATCTTGCGAACGGTGCCGCGTCCGATCCGAACGGCGACGGGAACGTCGAGCGGATCGGAACGCATGAGGACCAGGTCGGCAGTCTCGATCGCCACGTCGGTGCCGGCGCCGATCGCGATCCCGAGGTCGGCCTTGGCCAGGGCGGGTGCGTCGTTGACCCCGTCCCCGACCATGGCCACCTTCTTGCCCTGTGCCTGCAGTTCGGCGACCTTGTTGGCCTTGTCCTCGGGGAGGACTTCGGCGATGACGGTATCGATGCCGAGCTGGGAGGCGATCCGGTCTGCAGTCGCCTGATTGTCGCCGGTCAACATGACCACCTCGATGCCGAGCGCATGGAGGTCACGGACCGCCTGCGCCGAGGTCTCCCGGATCGCATCGGCGATTCCGATGACCGCCACGGCGGTTCCGTCGATCGCGGCGACAACGGCGGTGCGCCCACCGGCGGCGATCTCGGATCGCCGGGCGGCCAGGTTGCCCAACTGTACGGCTTCGCGCTCCATCAGACGGCTGTTGCCGACGACGACCCGGCGGCCGTCGACGGTGGCGATGGCGCCGTGCCCGGGGACGTTCTCGAACGCCTCGGCTCTGGCCGGTTCGACGCCCTGACTGTTCGCGTACCGGACGACGGCTTCGGCGAGGGGGTGCTCGGATTCCCTCTCCACCGCGGCGACGAGACGGAGCACGTCACTGGGATCTCCATCTGTGACGAGGTCGGTGACCTCTGGTTCGCCCTTCGTGAGCGTGCCGGTCTTGTCCATCACGATCGTGTCGATGCGGGCGGAGGTCTCCAGGGCAGTGGCGTTCTTGAACAACACGCCGTGCTTGGCGCCGAGCCCGGTGCCGACCATCACCGCGGTCGGGGTGGCCAGCCCCAGCGCGTCGGGACAGGTGATCACCACGACAGTGATCGCGAACAACAATGCCGTTGTGAACGCCGCCCCCGACAGGCTCCAGCCGACCAGGGTGAGCCCACCGCCGATGAGGGCAACGAATACCAGCCAGAACGCGGCACGGTCGGCGATCCGCTGACCGGGCGCCTTCGAGTTCTGTGCTTCTTGGACGAGCTTGACGATCTGGGCGAGAGCAGTTTCGGATCCGACCCTCGTGGCTCGGACCCGGAGGGTTCCGTTGGTGTTGATGGTGGCTCCAACGACGTCGCTCCCCACCTCTTTGTGGACGGGGAGGCTCTCGCCGGTCACCATCGACTCGTCGACGTCGGACTCGCCATCCTCGACCACACCGTCGACGGGGATCCGGGCGCCGGGACGCACCAACAGGAGGTCACCGACAACGATCGCCGAGGTGGCCACCTCGAGCTCCTCGCCGTCACGGATCACGACGGCCATGGCAGGGGCCAGGTTCATCAGCGTTCGGATTGCGTCGTTCGCACCGCCCCTGGCTCGCATCTCGAACCAGTGGCCCAGCAGCACGAACACGGCCAGCATCACTGCCGCCTCGTAGAACACCTCGCCGCCGCCGGTGAGGGTGACCACCAGCGAGTAGAGCCACCCGGCGCCGATGCCGACCGACACGAGCACCATCATGTCCAAGGTGCGGCGACGCAACGCCCCGACGGCACCTTCGAAGAAGATCCACGCCGACCAGAAGATCACCGGCAGGCTGAGCAGCAGCTCGAACACGTCGTTGCGCAACCCGAACGGAGTCCCAACGTTGAAGCCGAACACGTCGCGGCCCAGCGACGACCACAGAATGATCGGGATGGAGAAGATCAACGCCACCAGGAACCGGTTGCGCATATCGCGGACCATCACATCCATCGACATCTCGCCGTGGCTGCCATGGCCCATGGCTGCGTGCGGAGACCGCTCCTCATCGGGTTCCGCCTGTGGGGGTTCGACGGAGCAGACGTGCCTGGGGACCGATTCGCCGGCACAGTGATAGCCGCATTCGACCACCTGCTCTCGCAGCTCTTCGGCGCTCGTCACCGTCGGATCGAAGGTCACCGTGGCCGTCTGGGATACGGGGTTGGCATCCACCTCGAGGACGCCGATCAACCGGGCGAGACGGGACTCCACTTTGAGCTTCTCGGAGGCGAACTGCATCCCCCCGACCTGGAGTGTCACCGTCTCGCGACGAGATGAGGTCTGTGTGGTCGTCATGAGCGGTTCTCCTCGCTGGTCGGCTCCTCGGCCCCTTTGAATCCTACGGCAGCGAACTCGGCATGGCGGGCTCGAACCGCCGCCAGTGCCGGATGCTCCATGTCGTCACCGCCGACATGGTCGATCGGCAGTGTTGTCGCAGGGAGGAACGAGGTGGTGATTCCCAGCGCCCGGTCGGTGGCCTCGATCGACGCCGTCGCGTCGGGTCGCCCGGCAAGGGCACGGATGGCGTCGATGTTCTCGGGTATGACGATCGCCTCGTTGTGCACCTGATAGGTCAGATACACCTCATGTTCGTCGCTTGCGAGAGCGTCATCCCACACCGCGACCTCCCACATGTCGGCGCGGGGACGGTCGAGGTCGCGCATCAGCTCGACCACCGAGTTGAGCGCCACCAGACCGTCGCCGGATCGGATGAGCGCGATGCGCGGCTCGTCGAAGAGGGCGTCACGTAGTTCGGCGACCGTCACCGGGCGGGTCGTCTCCACCATGGCGAAATGGATGTGGGACAGGTTGAAGGGGCCGGCGGCGGCCATCGTGGTGAGATCCACATCCGGGAGCACCTTGCGGGCGTCGGGACCCTGGTGGCTCGGCACCCGCATCTCGGGAATCACGGTGTTGATCATCCCCGTATCGTGGGACTCCCATGGGTCCGTTCCACGCCGCAACACAACCACCCGGGCTCGCTTCACCCAGCCATTCCGGTGGAGGGCATGCAGCACGCGGGACATGCCGGTCGTGTTGCACGACACCACCCGAGTGAGCCGACGCCCGACAGCACCGTCGTAGTTGACCTGGGCGACGAACGAATAGCCGGTGAGGTCGTGGGATTCACCACCCTGCAAGATCGCCTTCACGCCCGCCTCCTCATAGACGGCCTGATTGGCGGCCCCGACCCCCTTGGGGGTGCAGTCGACGATCACATCCACCTGGCCCAGCAGGTCGGACAGGGTTCCGACGACGGGAATGCCGCCGGCTTCCATCTCCGGGCGTCGATCGGAAAGTGACGCGAATATCGGATAGCCGCGTTCCGCCGCGACCTTGACCCGATAGCCGAAGCCCACATCGGCGACCCCGACCAACTGCATGTCGTCCTGGAGCGCAACCGCGTCTGCGACCCGCTTGCCGATCACCCCATAGCCGTTCACCCCGACCCGGATACGATCTTCGAATTGCATTGTGTATCTCCTCGTAATGTCGTCTGCACACCGTTCTACACCTTCTAGTCGGATAGAATGTCAAGCTGATCGTCGCAACGGCAATCGGGGCTGCGTTCCGCCGGCCGGCCACTTTGGTGACCCCACCGACGAGACTCCCCGAAGCCGGCGCCGTGTCACGGCACCCACCGCCCGATCTCCGCTTCGTATCGCCCAACACTCACCCGGTCCGGGCGCGGGTCGACGGGCGGTCTCGGGGCCCTCACCGCTCTGGATGACGACCGTCCCGAACGGCGCTCGATGCCCGTAGACACCTCGACTGCCGTCTCCTCCTCGGGACCGACTACGACTCCCCCGTCACCGAGACAGGCTGCGACCGGCCCCTCATCATGAACTCTGCCTGCTCGTCCCGTGGGTGCACCAGACACAGTCGCACGTCATCGTATGGCAGGCGCGGTCCCGGTGGTTGAGGCGCGTGTGTGTGAACCAGGGCATCGCGGCTCGGGCGAGCCCGGACTTGAGGACGTTCGGCGCCCAATGGCGGCGAATGCGTCGCCGCAGATCCGAAGACGCGGCACCCTTTCTGAGCAACAGCGGGACGACGCCGCCGGGAAGCCGCTCGAACAGCAATCGGTTGAACAAGGCTGCTTCACGGCCGGCACGGAAGAAGTCGCGGGCCACTTCGTCGTAGCTGAAACCTTCGAGAAGCGAACGGGCGGCGAGAGCACCGGATTCCATGGCATACCACATCCCGAACCCCCACTCGGGGTCTTGCAGGCCCGCCGCCTCCCCGACGAAGAGGCGGCCCGCCTCGTCGCTGAATCCGGTCACTCCGAAGACGGCGCCATAGCCCGTGAAAGGCCGGGCGTCACCGAGGTCGAGACCAGGCACGAGACGGGTGAACGTCTCGACGGTCTTCCCGCGAGCCTCCTTCCATCTCTGCTGGTTGCGGAACAGGCACGTGGCCAGCGTGGCCCGCCCATCCCAGACCAGCAGGTACGCGTACCCGGCCGGGGCAAGGTCCTCCGAGATGACACAATGCGCCTGATCCTCCAGGGTCGTGGGGAACACATATCCGGTGGCGATGCCGTCGGCGAAGCGGGGCCCGATCGCCACGATGTCGCCTCGTCGCGCCTGTTCTGCCGGCCGGCCCAGCAGCACCTCGACGCCCGCACCACGCGCCTGCTCCAGCAGGGCCCGGTCCAGGGAGCCGTCTTCGGGGCCCCGCCTCACCAGGTAGAAGAGCGGTTCGGCAGATCGGGCCACCGTCGGCCTCAATGCCCGGTCGTAGAACGTGACCTCATGGAATGGCCGATGTGCGAACGTCGGCTCGACCGCCAGGCGGGCGAGGCGGTCCAGGGCGTCGGTCGGTGACGACCAGTTCTCCAACCCCTGGGAGTCGCCGGAGAAGCGGTGGCCGACCGTCGTCGCCTTCTCATACACCCGTACCTGCCGCCCGGCACGCGCAAGCGTGGCCGCTGCCACGAGCCCGGAGGGGCCCGCCCCGATCACCGTATGGTCGGGTGACATCGTCCCGCGCCCTCCCGTGTTCGCCGGCACCCGATGCGCATCGAAGACGGATCACACGTTGCACTGCTCTCAACGGTCATGAGGGTGCTCCGACCGACTCGGGTAGGAGCATCCCGGCGGCGGTCATGGCATCGATGACTCGTCCGATGGCGATGGCGACCGCCTGGATGCGCCATTCGCCGGCGGAGGTCCCGGCGATGAGGTTCCATGTCGTCTCGAGCCGCTGCAGGACCCGGTCCCGCTCGTCGGCTTCGGGCCAGGACATCCTTTGGTGGTTTTGGACCCATTCGTAGTACGAGGAGATCACACCTCCGGCGTTGGCGACGATGTCGGGGACGACCGCCACGCCCTTGTCGGCGAGGGTTGCCTCGGCGTCCGGTGTGGTCGGCCCGTTGGCGCCCTCCACCACGAGGCGGGCCGAGAGCCGGGTCGCCACGTCCTGGTCGAGTGTGCCTTCCATCGCTGCCGGGATGACGATGTCGCACGGCACGGTCAATGCACTCGTGTCGAGCGTGTCTGCTCCGGGAAACTCGGCGAGGCGGTGACCCCGGTCGATCCACTCGATGAGTCCTCGCAGGTCGAGTCCTGCCTCGGCGTGAACGGCGCCGGTCACATCGCCGACCGAAACGATCGTGGCGCCACGGTCGACCAGCTCCACGGCGGCCCAGCGTCCCACCGACCCGAACCCCTCCACCGCAACCCGAGCGTCCTCGAGAGTTTCTCCGAGATGTCGGTAGGCGAGATCGGCGACGTGTGCCACGCCGACGCCGGTGGCTTTCGCGCGAAAAGCGGTTCCCCCCAGAATCGGCGGCTTGCCGGTGACGAGACGGAGGTCGCCCCTGCCGGCCTCCGTCGCGGCTCGAAGGACCCAACCCATCACCGCGGAGTTCGTCCCGAGATCGGGCGCAAGCACATCGGTGTCGGGTCCGATCACCGGCAGCATCCCAACGGTGTAGTGATGGGTGAGATCCCGCAGCTCACGGGTGGACAGCTTGGCGGGGTCGCACGGCACCCCGCCCTTGGCGCCCCCGAACGGCAAGTCGGCCAGCGCGGTCTTCCAGGTCATCAGGCGGGCCAGGGCGGTCACTTCGGCGGCATCCACGTCGGGGTGATAGCGAATCCCGCCCTTGGCCGGTCCCAACGCCATCGAATGTTGTACCCGATAGCCGGTAAACACCTCGAGTGAGCCGTCGTCCCGCTCGAGAGGGATCTCCACCTCGACGCTGCGAGCGGCACAGTGCAGCACGCACGTCACCGCCGCGTCCAGCCCCAACGCTTCCGTCGCCCGTTGGAACCGCTCAGCCTCCCAATCGAGGAGACCCCCGCCGTGAGCCGTCTCGCTTGTTGCCGCACCATGACGGTGTTGTGAGTTGCGGCACCGCTCGCCCTCTGCACCACACCCCTCTTCGTCGGAGATGACCGGTGATCTCGGTTCGGTGGTGATATGCATCGAGGTCTCCTCTCACAAACCTATCAGAGTGGGCCGGAGCGCCGACCGGTCGTGCGGTCGAGCTGCACCCGCTTCTGTTCCTGCAGGCGGATCATGTCAGGATCGAGCCATATCGGGTTCTGTTCGATCATGATTCTGATGATCGAGGACACCGAGACCCGCATCTGGTTCAAGAGCCTACGCCCTCCACCCGACTGGAAGGTCAAGGGGTATGTGGCCGGCGGGTGATGTCGGTGCGTATCAGGTACGGCGACGTCGGGTCGATCCGAGATCTCGGGGCGAGAGTGGCCTCCATCGGTCCCAGAAGGGTCGCTGCGCTCCCCGGGGGGTACGGGGAAGCCGGAAGGAGGCCGGCGCGTCCGCGGGTTCGTGGTTGAGGAACCGCCGTATTACGGCAAGAATCGCTGCCTCAGAGAGCCGAACGGGATGCCACAATGATGAGCAGGCCCCGACCGAAAGGACATGGAGAGGCATGCCTCTTCTGAACGTACGATGGCAGCGGCACAACGAGCCGTGGAACCGGCGGCGGCAGTGGAGACGCGAACGCCAGATCGTCGGCGCTCTCGTTCGCCACGGGGTCGGTTTGACGCTGGCCCGGACCAAGATGGGATGGTTGCTGCCGTTCCAGTGGGGACTATTGAGCCACCCGCGTCGTGACGCACCCTATTCGGGGCCGGAACATCTGCGGATGGCGTTCGAGGATCTCGGCCCGACCTTCATCAAGCTGGCGCAGATCCTCAGCACCCGAGGCGATCTGATCGGACCCGACTACGCATCGGAACTCGCCCGACTCCAGAGCGACGTACCGCAGATTCCGTTCCCCGACATGGTCCGGGTCCTCGAAGCCGAGCTCCCGGTGCCTCCCGACGACGTATTCGCAACGTTCGACACCGAACCCATTGGATCTGCTTCCATCGGGCAGGTCTACCGGGCGACGCTGCACAGTGGCGAGGCCGTCGTCGTCAAGATCCAAAAGCCGGGAGTGCGCACAACGGTCGAGATGGACCTCACCATCCTGCGCCGCTGGATCCATCGCCACACCTCCCGGGACTCCTCGGCGACGTTCTACGACATCGAGGGCTTCTTCGAGGAGTTCGCCTTCACGTTGCGCAACGAGCTCGACTACACCATCGAAGGCGACAACGCCGACCGTATCAGAGAGATCCACCGCGGCGACGCCGACGTGTTCATCCCGAAGATCTATTGGGACTATTCGACGGCTCGGGTGCTCGTCATGGACGAGGTTCGGGGCACCGCCTTCGCCGACGCCGCCCTCGACACCAGCCTGACGCCCGATGATCGTCATCGCCTCGCCGCGGTGGCGCTGCACACCTCCCTCACCCAGATCTTCCGGGAGGGCTTCTTTCATGCGGACCCTCATCCCGGCAACTTCGTCATCGTGGAAGGCCACAAGATCGGACTCCTCGACTTCGGCATGGTCGGCACACTCTCCGAACGCCAACGCGATCACTTCATCGACCTCGCCTACTCGATGAGCTCGAGAGACACGGAAGGGATGCTCGATGCCCTCTGGGCCCTGGGCGCCACCGAACCCGAGGCCCAACGACGAGGTGTGGCCAGGGACTTCGACCACCTGTTCTATCGGGTCGGTGACAAGTCCTTCGAGGAACTCGCCGCCGCCGACATGGTCGGTGAGCTGATGCGGATCGCCTATCGGCATCAACTTCAATTCCCGCCCAACCTGGCGCTCCTGTTCAAAGTGATCGCCATGCTCGAAAGTGCAGCCGTGCTCGTCGACCCGGGGTTCCTGCTCTTCCAGGCTCTCGAAACCGAAGTGGCGGCGCTCCTCAAAGAGAGAGCGTCGCCGGCGAAGGTGGGGCGCCGCGTCGGCGAGAACGCACTCGACATGGTCAGACTCTTCGAGGGTCTCCCCCATCGAGCGGACAGGCTTCTCCAGCGACTCGAGACCGGAGACCTCGAATTCGCGACTCGACACGACGGCCTGGAGCGGGAGGCGAGGAGGCTCCGCCGTGCCGTCAACCGGCTGACGCTGGGAATCGCCGTCACCGTGTTCCTCGTCGCGGCCGGTGTCTACGTGCTCGCTGCCGAAGTGGCCGAGCCCGGATCGGGCCGGCTCATATACCTCCAGGTCCTCCTCACCGCCGGCGGAGTCTTCCTTGCCGTGCTCGCCGCCCGGATCTGGTGGACACGAAACCGCTGAACATCCACCCGTCCGGTCACTTTACGCCCGCGCCCGATGAAGGCTGCCGCGTTCATCGGAACATGAGAGTGCACAATGGGCGAACCTCGGCCGTTCCGGCAGGCGTTCAACCAGGGGAAACGCCGGCATCGGCGGTCGTGATCTTTTCACGAGACGCCTGACCAAGCAGCAGGAGCGCAGAGGCGACGACAAAGACGTCGGCCAGGTTGAACGTCATCCCGCCGAACGACAACCAGTCCACGACCGCATTCGGTGGGAAACCTGGCCGCTGGAGGTACCGATCGAGCAGGTTCCCCACCGCTCCGCCGCTCAACAGCGCAAACACGATCGACTCGTAGGTGTCCCTCCGCCAGACCGCGCGTACGGCCACGGCGACGACCGCCAGCACGACCAACGTGAGTAGCCAGGTCGGTAGCTCGATCAGCCCCAAGAGGATCCCTCGGTTCGCGACCAGGCGAAGGTGCAGGATCCCCACATGGGCGGGCCCCGACGCGAGGACTGTCTCTGCGACGGCCTTGGTCACCTGGTCGAGTGTCACCGCGCCCGCTGCGACCGCCAAGGCCACGAGCCCGACACGCCACCTGCTCGCCGAACCCGACTTGTCGCCACCCTCGGAGACGGTACGGTCGACCGGCGCGGTGGACATCAGCGTCCCCTCTCGTGTTGCACGTCTGGCCGACCTGCCATCCGTGAGCGCCACGATGTCGCCGCAGGCGACCGGCACGTCACGAATACGGCCAACGGACTATCCGCCATCGTCGGCGGGTTCCGACGGTGGGAGTCTCGGCCGTGTCACTCCGCGAGTTGCCTGTGTCGTCCCGCCGAACGCGCGTTTCGCCGAGGAGCGGTGAGTCCTCCGGTGGGCACCAGGAAAGGGCCATCTCCCACTCGGAGGCGGAGCGTCGTTTCGGTTCCGTGGTTTTCATGTTGCGATGACCTTTCCCCGGAGCATGCCCATCTGACACGCGAAGCCGTACTCGCCGGGTTCGGCGGGAGTGAATTCGACCGGCACATCGGTGCCGGTAGGCAGGTCGGCCGACAAGCCGAACGCATCGAACACGACACGTTCCGAGCACGGGTCGGCCTCGCGGCGCTCGAACACCAACCGTACGGGGCGGCCCGCCCGAACCCGGATCGTGTCCGGTGAGTAACCGCCCTTGACGACCACTCTGGTTTCTTGCATGCCACCTGCCGTCACCGCGACGGCCGTGCCGGGGCTGGACGAGAGCCAGAAGTACCAGACGATCAGTCCGATGAGCCCGAGTCCGGCCAGGTTTACGATAATGACATCCATCACACTGCCTCCTTTACGAGGGATGGCCGCCAGCGCCGCAGCCGGTTGGCGTTGGAGACCACCGTCACCGACGAGAACGCCATGGCGGCCCCGGCGAGGAGCGGGCTCAGCAGCAGCCCGAAGAACGGAAAGAACACTCCGGCGGCGATCGGTATCCCGAGCGAGTTGTACGCGAACGCCCCGACCAGGTTTTGGTGGATGTTGCGCATCGTCGCCTGTGACAGCTCGATGGCGGTCACCACTCCGGTCAGGCTTCCCTTCACGAGGGTGATGTCGCCGGATTCCATGGCAACGTCCGTGCCGGTGCCCATCGCCAGGCCCACATCTGCCTGAGCGAGGGCCGGTGCGTCGTTGATGCCGTCACCCACCATGGCGACGACCTTGCCTTCGGCCTGCAACATGCTGACCTCGTTGGCTTTGTCCTCGGGGAGGACCTCGGCAAGGATCCGATCGATCCCCACCGAGGCGCCAATGGCACGTGCGGTGCGGGCGTTATCGCCGGTCAGCATCACGACCTCGAGGCCGAGCCTGTGCATCCGGCGGATCGCAGCGACCGAGTCGTCCTTGATGGTGTCCGCCACCGCGATGACCCCGCCGAGCTCGCCGTCGACGCCGACCACCATGGCGGTCTTGCCTTCGCCGGAGAGACGTTCCAGAACGGCTTTGGCGGCTCCGGCTCCCACCTCCTGATCGGCCATGAACTTGAGGTTTCCGAGGGTGACATGTCGCCCGTCGACGGTCGCGGTGATGCCGTGGCCGGGTGTTGCCAGGAACGCCTCGGGGTCACTGAGGCTGAGCTGCCGAGTCTGGGCGCCGGCGACGATCGCCTCGCCGAGAGGATGCTCCGAGGCTCGTTCAGCCGAAGCGGCCAACGCCAGCAGCGTGTCCTCGTCGACCGATCCGAGGGTGATCACGTCGGTGAGCGAAGGCTCGCCGAGGGTCACGGTCCCGGTCTTGTCGAGTACGACCGTGGTGATCCGATGGGCGGTTTCCAGCGCGTCGCCGGACTTGATCAGGATGCCGTTCTCGGCGCCTTTGCCGATCCCGACCATCAATGACGTCGGCGTCGCCAGCCCCAAGGCGCAGGGGCACGCGATGACCAGCACGGTGACGGTGGTAATCACGGCATACAGCAGCGCGGGGGAAGGACCGAACGTGTACCAGACCATGAACGTCAACACGGCGACGATCATCACCGAAGGGACGAAATAGCTCGCCACCTTGTCCACCGTGCGCTGGATCGGTGCCTTTGAACCCTGGGCGTCGCGGACCATCTGGATGATGTGGGACAGCATCGTGTCCTTGCCCACACGGGTGGCCTCGAACCGGAAGCTGCCGGTCTTGTTGATGGTGGCCCCGATGACCGGGTCACCCTGTGTCTTTTCGACCGGGATCGGTTCGCCGGTGACCATCGACTCGTCGACCACGGATGCGCCGCCGAGTACCTGGCCGTCGACAGGGATCTTCTCCCCGGGCCGAACCACGATCGTGTCGCCGACAACGACATCCTCGATCGGAATGTCGGCCTCGACGCCGGCACGGAGCACTCGGGCGGTCTTGGCCTGCATGCCGATCAGCTTCTTCAGCGCCTCCGACGTCTTGGCGCGGGCACGGATCTCGAGTGCCATCCCCAGGACCACCAGGGCGGTGACCACGGCGGTGACATCGAAGAACACGTCACGAAGCCGCTCCTCCGGAAAGAGCCCCGGGAAGAGCAGCGCCGCCGTCGAATAGAGCCACGCTGCAGAGATGCCGGTGGCGATCAGCGTGTACATGTTCGCCGAGCGGTGCTTGAGCGCCGACCACGCCCCGGTGAAGAACTGCGAGCCCGCCCACAGCAGCACCGGTATCGTCACCAGCGCCATCGCACCCCAGATGAGGTTCAGCGCCGTTGAGCCTTTCGCCGGGATACCCGGGAACAGCTCCGGATACGAGAAGTACATGACCGGGAGGGCAATGATCGCCGCGAACCAGAACTTACGCAGCAGCGTTCGATACAAGCGCTCTCTCGCTTCGGTTTCCGCGTCCGAGTCGTCGGCCTCGGTGACGGGTCGCGCCGAGTAACCGGCGTCGGCCACGACGGCGGTGAGCACATCGACGGAGACCGTATCCACATCAACGGTCGCTTCTTCGGTGGCGAAGTTCACCCGGGCATCGACAACACCTGGCGTCGATGCCAGCGCCCGCTCGATCGTCGCCACACACGACGCACAGGTCATCCCCTCGATCGCCAGGTGGACCGTTTCACGACCACCGGACCGATGCCGATGGCCGGCGAGGTCGTCTTCTTCCTCGTCTTCCTCCTCGTCCTCGTCGCTGTTGCCGTGCCCGACGTACTGGCCGGGGTCGGCAACGAACGCGCTCCGGCAGTGCTCGGAGCAGAACGCGACATCCGGATAGCCGTCCACGGTGAGCGACTTCGCACTCACCTTCATCCCGCACACCGGATCCCTCATCGACTTGTCGCTTCTCGTCGCGTTCGTCTGATGCCGCGTCTCATGTTGCATCTGATCTCGCATTGTCTGCTCCATTCTCATCGGATACGTCACGGCCTGACTCTCCGTCAGGCCGTTCCGCTCCCGACCAGTTGATTCCTGATGACACGACGGTACACCTTCCAGTCGGCTAGAAAGTCAAGTCCCTCTTTTCCGTGCCTCGTGCACACACCCCCATCGACCTCGGCTCGTTCCTCGCCTCGGCCACTTCCCCCTGAAGGGAGAAGGAAAGAGGAGACCGCCACTACCCCTCGGCCGGGAGCAACGCTCCTTCAGTGTGACGCGAGCCGGCGTTCCACAGCATCCATCCGAGGCCGTAGCCCTCCACCGCATCGATTTCCGCCCGCACGCTCGCAGCTCCGTAGTTGAAATCGGCGATCCAAGGACGCATGATCGTGGTCGGCCCGATGCGGGATGTCCCATCGGCGAGCGCCCTGTCGACCACCGCGAATGGATGATCCGCGGGCTTGTCGTAGCCCATCCACCCGTCGCTGTAGTGGTCCGGGTAGATCATCGGCGAAAGAGCGTCCACCTCCGCCCCGATCTCCTCGGGACGCTGACCGATCCCCTGATCGTTCCGTGTCGACAACACGATGGCGAAGACGTCGGCGGAAACGGCACACCCGAGCGGATGGAGGGCCTCCCTGGCTTCGGCGAGGAACGTGCCGATCGCTTCGAGACGCGCCTCTTGTCCGTCCGATCCGACGTACACGCCATCTCCATCGAGTGACATTGCAGCGGTCAGGCCTGTCGGGAATCTCACGTAGTCGAACTGAATCTCGTCGATACCCGCTTTGCAGGCCTCGATGGCGACGTCGATGTTGTAGCGGCGGGCGGCGGGATCGGTCGGATCGAGAAACGCCTGGCTGCCCTGCCGGTACGGCTTCGATCCTCGCAGGATCGCCAGATCGGTGCGTTCCTTGGCAACGACCGGATCCTCGAAAGAAACGACCCTGCCGATCGCGTACAGGCCTCGCGCGTGAATGGCGCCGATGGCGTCATCCAACGCATACGAGCCGCTCACGGCACCGACGTCGAGGGCGAGGGGAACCTCGGATCGATGGGCGATCAACCCCGATTCGTCCTTGATGTCGAGGACCACCGCGTTGATCTCGGTCCGGTCGGCGAGGTCGAGGAACGGTCCCCACAGGTCCCTGCCGGGCAGCCACATGGTCGCGTGGATGGCGCGTACGATGCGAGGCTCGAGGGCGATCTCGAGTGGCGTCTCTGCTCCATCCCATTCGACTTCGACCGGCAGCCATGCCGGCCGTTCGACGGTCACCGTCCCCGGTACGGCGGGCAACAGTTCGAAGGTCCCGTCGGCCCCGGTCGTCGTGCCGAGGTCACCCAGACGAACGGTGGCGTCCGAGAGCGCGTCGCCCGACGCGGTGGCGACGCGACCCCGGAACACAACGGGCACGAGTCGCACCCGAACGGGCGTCTCCGGAGGTTCGGGCACGCTCAGCGACGTCGGATAGTACCCATCGGCGGAAACGGTGACCGTCACCGGGAACTCGTTCCGCAGGACTCCGAACTCTTCCCCGTCCGCGACGGACTCCCCGGCGATGGTGATGTCCGCACGGGAGATCGTGCTCCCTGCGGTGTCGAGAACCAGGACCGAAACCGGTATCGGCTTTGGTCTGGGGAGTACCTTCTTGCCAACCGTGACGATGGACGCGCACGCTGCCGTGAATACGGCAAAGGTGATGACGATCACCCAGAGGCGAGAAGAGGAACCCGGCACGCAGGAAGGGTACCCCGACCCGAACGTCAAGCGACAGTTCCCATTGAGCGTGTCGGTCTCTCGTGGTACCTTGAGTTCGTTCTGGAAACGTCAGGGGGACCAGAAGCTGTGGCGAAAACACGACGAACGTCTGTGCCGATCTACGACACGGTCGGGATGTATCTGGAAGAAGTCTCGTCTCACGATCTGCTCACTGCAGAAGACGAGGTGCGGCTCTCGCGTGCGATGGAAGCCGGCCGCAAGGCGCAGCACCGCCTCGACGACGACGAGCCGCTGACCCCGGAGCAACGCGCCCACCTGTACCGCCTCGTCCACGAGGGGGCCGAGGCCAAGATGACGTTCATCCGCTGCAACCTCCGTCTGGTCATCTCCATCGCCAAACGGTACGCAGGAAGAGGGTTGGACCTCCTCGACCTGATCCAGGAAGGCAATCTCGGGCTCATCAGGGCGGTCGAGAAGTTCGACTGGCGCAAGGGATTCAAGTTCTCCACCTATGCCACGTGGTGGATTCGCCAGGCGATCACCCGGGGACTCGGCAATCAGGCTCGAACGATCCGGCTCCCCGTTCACATGGTCGACGTCGTACGCACCGTCCAGGAGACCGAGCAGACCCTCACCGAAGTCCTGCACCGACATCCCACCCCTGACGAGATTGCGCAAGCCAGCGGTCTCGAGCTGGACCGTGTCGCCGCCGCCGCGGCCGCCCCCGGCGACACCGTATCGCTGGATCGGCCGGTTGGTGACGACGGCGATGCCGAACTCCGCGATTTCGTCGAGGACGGCACCTCTCCGGACCCGTTCGGCCACGTCGTCAGGATCATGCGAAGGATCTACCTGCGTGACGCTCTGCGCATCCTCGACGAGCCCGAGCGCCAAGTGCTGATCCTGCGCTACGGACTCGACGACGGCATCCCACGCACCTTGTCCGACGTCGGCAAACTCTTGAACCTCACCAGGGAACGGATCCGCCAGATCGAGGGGAGAGCGCTGTCGAAGCTACGCCATCCTTCCTGCGACCTCGACCTGGCGGCGCTGCTCTGATCCGCGGCGCCTCACTCCGCTTCTTCGATACAATGCGCCGATGCTGGGCCTGATCTTTCCGTTCAACCTGCTCTGGGCGCTCTTCATCGCCTCGATCGCCGGTGCCATCGGTGCACGACTGGCCGGCCGTCGTGGAATGGGATGTCTGACCTCGATCGTTCTCGGATTCATCGGGGCCCTGCTGGGCGGCTGGCTGGCGTCGAAACTCGGACTGCCGCTCGGACCGACCGCAGGTGGCCTTCCGGTGATCTGGGCGATCATCGGGGCTGCACTGTTCGTCGCCGTCCTCAGTCTGCTGTCGGGGAAGAAATGACATGGGATCACTCGACAAGCTGAGCATCGCGAAGAGCTGGCTGCCCCGCTACACCGGAATGCCGCTCGAAGGATTCGGCGACTATGTCCTGGTGACGAACTTCCGCACCTACGTCGAGCGATTCGCAGATCGCTTCGGATGCACCATCAGAGGAACGGACCACGCCATGCAGGCCGCCACCAACCACGATGGACTCACGATCGTCAACTTCGGCATCGGCACGGCGAACGCCGCCACGATCATGGATCTGCTCATCGCTGTCGATCCGAAAGGCGTTCTGTTCCTCGGCAAATGTGGCGGGCTGAAACACTCGACGGAGATCGGACATTTCGTCCTCCCGATCGCGGCGATCAGGGGCGAAGGCACATCCAACGACTACTTCCCGCCCGAGGTGCCGGCGCTGCCTTCGTTCAAGCTGCACAAGTTCGTCTCCGACAAGCTCACCGAGCATGGCTACGAGTACCGCACCGGCGTCGTGTACACCACGAACCGCCGTGTCTGGGAGCATGACGACAAGTTCCTCGCCCGTCTCCACGAGTTGACTGCACTCGCCATCGACATGGAGACCGCAACGCTGTTCATCGTCGGCCACGCCAACCAGATCGCCCGCGGCGCCCTCCTGCTCGTGTCCGATGTTCCGATCACTCCGGAGGGAGTCAAGACCGAGGAGAGTGACCAGGAAGTCACTCGCAACTGGACGGACATCCACCTGAGCCTGGGGATCGAAGCCATGACCGAGATCGCCGTCAAAGGCGAGCCGATCAAGCACTTCACCTTCTGAGCTTCCTTCCCCCTCACAAAAGTGGCCGAAGCGAGGAACGAGCCGAGGTCGATGGGGGTGGTGGGAAGGACGAAGGCGCTCTACCCCATCCCCCTCGCTGCGCTCGGGTACTTCCCCTGCTAGGGGAAGGAAAGAAACAGCGAGGAACGAGCCGAGGTCGACTCCTTCCTTCCCCCTCAGGGGGAAGTGGCCGAGGCGAGGAACGAGCCGAGGTCGATGGGGGTGTCCTCTTTCCTCTTTCCTCACCCCATGCCGTCGACAACGTGAATGACTGCGGCTGCTACCCGAGTGAACACCCTGCGCCGTAGCCGGCGGCGTCCGGGAGGACACCGAGGGATGCGAGAACGGCGGCGACCTTACGCTGCCCGGAAGCTGAGAACTGTGCACGGGAGAGGAGCGCGGCAGGGTCTTCGGAGGACCAGTCTTGGCCGTCGGCCTGGTCGCTGTACGCGCCGGAGATCGCTGCCTGCGGCGGAAACCAGAGTGCAGAAACCCAGCGCGCCGCGTCGAGCATGGCATTCTCGGGTGCGTCCTCGGACGCCATGACGGTGAGCAGGCCCAGCATCGCCATGCCGTGGTTGCAGTCGGGGAACGATGTCGGGTTGTCGCAGCAAGGGCGATACACGGCGTCGGCGACGGCTTCGAGCCGTGCTTGCTGGGTTGGTGACAGAGTCACGAGGGGGATCGACGCGTACAGCTCCGCCCCGGGACGTGTGCCGACCGTCCAGCCGCCGGTTGCCGCGAACCGTCCGATGTCGCCGCTCGACGCCATGCGTCCGGAGGTGAGGACAGGGTTGTCGTTGGCAAGTCCCGCCGCCCAGAGGAAGTTCAGCAGAAACCCGGCCGAGGAGGCGTCGACAATGAACTGGCCATCGAAGGTTCCATCGAGGATACGTTGTTCGTCCGCGGTCAGTGACCGCCCACCGGTTGTCGCCATCGTGAACCGCTCAGGGTCGATCACTCCTGCGGCAACGAGTCGAGGTCCGAGGTCGCCGAAGGTGATGGGTACGGCGTATGCGACAGGGAGTCCGGTGGCGGTCGTGACGGGGGCGGATCGCTCCCATCGAGCCGGCGGCGCCGGAGCGGACACCGCCGCGACGATCGCACCAACGACCATCAGCACGGCGTAGCCGGCCATGCGGTCTCGTATTCGGTGGCTTGGCCGCGATGTCGTGTGTCTGATCGTCTGCCGTCCCGGGTTGGGTTGTGCGCGCACTGGTTGTGAGTGTATGCGGGTCTGCGGCCGAAAGTGTAGGCCGGCCACCCAACCCGTTCTCGTGACGCTTGGGCAGGATCATTCCGGCGAAACGTCACGAAAACGGGAATGGACTTGAGCGGGCGGCCCTTCAGCCGACGGCGCCGGCCTCGGCCATGTTCAGCTCGATGAGGCGATTCAGCTCGACGGCATACTCCATGGGGAGTTCCTTCACGATCGGCTCGATGAACCCTGCGACGATCATCGACGTCGCCTGCTCCTCACTGAGACCGCGGCTCATCAGGTAGAACAACTGATCCTCACCGACCTTCGAGACCGTCGCCTCGTGGCCGATCTGGGCGTCGGCTTCCTCGATCTCCATGTAGGGATACGTATCCGAGCGCGAGTCTTTGTCCAGAATCAACGCGTCGCATCGCACGAACGACCTGGTCTTGTGTGCTCCGGGTTCCACACGGACCAGGCCACGATACCCGGCACGACCGCCACCCTTGGAAATCGACTTCGACACGATCGTCGAGGTGGTATTCGATGCGGCGTGCACCATCTTTGCTCCGGCGTCCAGATGCTGGCCCTCACCGGCAAAAGCGATCGAGAGCACCTCCCCGTGGGCACCTTTGCCCATCATCCAGACGGCCGGGTACTTCATGGTGAGGCGGGATCCCAAGTTGCCATCGACCCATTCCATGGTTGCGTTCTCGTACGCGACGGCACGCTTGGTGACGAGGTTGAAGACGTTGCGCGACCAGTTCTGGATCGTCGTGTAGCGGCAGCGGCCGCCTCGTTTGATGACGATCTCCACCACGGCCGCGTGCAACGAATCCTTCGAGTAGACCGGCGCCGAACAGCCCTCGACGTAGTGCACGAAGGCATCCTCGTCGACGATGATCAGAGTCCGCTCGAACTGTCCCATGCTCTCGGCGTTGATGCGAAAGTAGGCCTGCAGCGGCTGGTCGAGATGTACCCCTGGTGGGATGTAGATGAACGAACCGCCGGACCACACCGCAGAGTTGAGGGCGGCAAACTTGTTGTCGTTGGGGGGGATCACCGTTCCGAAGTACTCGCGAACGATATCCGGATGCTCCTGGAGGGCCGTGTCCATGTCGGAGAAGAACACGCCTCGCTTCGCGAGGTCCTCCCGGTTGCGGTGATAGACGACTTCGGAGTCGTATTGGGCGCTCACACCGGCGAGGTACTTGCGCTCGGCTTCGGGGATGCCGAGCTTCTCGTAGGTCTCCTGAATCGACTCGGGCACCATGTCCCAGTCCTCGACGGTGCCCTCTGTCGGCTTCACGTAGTAGTACATGCCGTCGAAATCGATCTCGTCGAGGAAACCACCACCACCCCAAGTCGGCAGCGGCCTGCGAAGGAAGCGCTTGTACGCCTTGAGACGGAACTGGAGCATCCACTCCGGCTCGTCCTTCATGGCCGACATCTCGCGGATGATGTCCTCGTCGAGGCCCTTGCGCGCCTTGAAGACCGTCGTCTCCTCCGAGTCGTGCCACCCGAGCGAATACGCTCCGAGGTCGAGATCAACTGTGGACATGGTTCCCACCTTTTGCACTACGACGGTAGTGCATATTATCACGGGCCGGGACTCGCAGGTTACTCGGCCTCATGCTTCCCAGGGGAAGTGGCCGAGGTGAGGAACGAGCCGAGGACGATGGGGTCTCTTTCCTTCCCCTCGCAGGGGAAGTGGCCGAGGTGAGGAACGAGCCGAGGACGATGGGGTCTCTTTCCTTCCCCTCGCAGGGGAAGTGGCCGAGGCGAGGAACGAGCCGAGGACGATGGGGTAGAGAATCCTCGCACCACCATCGGGTTCGTCGCCTGCGCTCCTCACCCACTTCCCCCTCGAGAGCAAAGCCCCGATGTGGCTATTGCGTCCCAACCCCTTGTTTCCACACGTCGTTGAGGTGAGCGTAGGCACCCCCCACCTTCAACAGCTCTTCGTGGCTGCCCTCTTCGACGATCCGACCGCCATCTATCACGATGACCCGGTCGGCACGCTCCGCAGTGCGCAGCCGGTGCGCGATCACGATCGCCGTGCGGTCCTTCAACAGATGATCGAGTGCGGCCTCGACGATGCCCTCGGTCTCGGGGTCCAGGTTGGACGTCGCCTCGTCGAGCACGATCACCGCCGGGTCCGCGACGAGCGCCCGGGCGAGCGCCACCAGCTGGCGTTCTCCCGACGACAACCTGCTCCCCCGCTCGCGCACGTCCGTATCGAGGCGTTCGGGCAGGCTCCTCACCCAGCTCGCGATCCCGACCGTCTCGCAGATCCGCCACAGTGTCTCGTCGTCGATGCCCGGCCGGGCGAACGCGAGATTGTCTCGCAACGATCCTGCGAACAGGAACCCCTCCTGTGGGACCATGGCGATGCTGCGCCGCAGTTCTTCATAGTCGAGGTCTCGAAGATCCACACCGTCGAGGGTGATGCGGCCCTTCGTCGGGTCGTAGAAGCGGATGGCGAGCTTGGCAACCGTGGACTTGCCCGCGCCGGTCTCACCGACGATCGCCAGCCGCTCTCCACACCGCAGACGCAGGTTCACGTCATGGAGCACCGGCAGGTCCGGGTCGTACCCGAACGTGACGTTCTCGAACGCGACCTCGCCACACGCTCCATCGGGCAGGTGGACCGGCTCGGGCGCTTCGGCCAGGTCGGGTTCGGTGTCCAGGATCCCGAACAGCTTCGACAGCGCGGCGAGCGCCGCCTGCAACAGGTTGTAGACGTTGGAGAGCTGCACGATCGGGTCGAAGAAGTACCCCAGGTAGAGCAGGAACGCGACGAGGGAGCCGAAACTCAGCTCGCCGGTGAGTACCCGGCGAGCACCGACCAACAACACGAGGCCGGTCCCGACGGTGGCGATGAAATCGACGGACGGGAAGTAGGAGGCGATCGCCTTCGCCGCCTGCAGGTTGGCCTCGAAGTACTTTTGGTTCACGCGCCCGAACTCGATGGCCTGGCGGCGCTCCTGCGTGTACGCCTGCACCACCCGGACACCGGAGATCCCTTCCTGCAGCGTCCCCAGGACGCGACCGATCTGCTCCCTGATCGCCTCGTACGCCCTGTTCGCGTACTTGCGGAAGACCACCGACACGGCGACGAGGGCCGGCAGCAGGGCGAGCACCGTCCATGCCAACGTCGTGTCGATCAGGAACATCGCGATCGTCACGCCGACCACCATGAGCCCACTCGTGATCACCGAGATCGCCCCCTGGTCGACGAACGCGGTCAAGGCTTCGACATCGGACGTCATCCTCGAAACCAGCACACCAACCTTCGACCGGGTGAAGAAAGCGATGTCGAGGCTCATCATGTGACGAAACAATCGCACCCGCAGGTCGCGCAGATATCGCTCGCCGACGGCGGCCACCTGGTAGACGGAGAAACGTTGCGTGAAGTACTGCGCCACCAAGACGCCGAGATACACACCGGTGGCAAGCAGAATGACCCGCACGTCGCCCGCCATGACGCCACCGTCGATCCCCGAACGCATGATCAGCGGGACCGCCAGCCTCGCGAGCGTGGCGAGGACCGTGAGCAGCAGTGCCCACACCGTTGCTCCGAGCAGTGGCCGGCCATATCGCGCCGCCCTGACGAGCAACCTGAACGGGCGATCGACCTCATGCTCCCCGCCGTAGCGTGAGTACATCATGGCGCCGTGCCCTTCGGTATCACGCCGGTCTCGGCCAGCACTTCGCGATATCGGGGCGACTCCGCGAGGAGCTGCTCGTGTGTCCCCGATGCGACGATCTCGCCGTCGTCGAGCAGCACCACCCGATCGGCCAGTGTCAAACTGGAGGTGCGGTGGGCGATGATGATCGTCGTCCGGCCTGCCATCACCTCCTCGAGCGCCTGCCTGATCTCCATCTCGGTGACGGCGTCGACCGATGAGGTGGCATCGTCGAGGATCAGGACTCGCGGGTCCCGCAGGATCGCCCGCGCCAGCGCGATCCGCTGGCGCTGTCCGCCGCTGAGGCTATAGCCGCGCTCTCCCACGACGGTGTCGTAGCCGTCGGGGAGCCGGCAGATGAACTCATTCGCCTGCGCGAGGCGAGCCGCCAACCTGACCTGCTCATCCGTCGCGTCGGGAGCGCCAAACGCGATGTTCTCGGCGATGCTCGCCGAGAACAGAAACGGCTCCTCGAATACGAGCGCCACCTGGCTGCGAAGGTCGTCGATCCGCAACGTGCTGATGTCGGTGCCGTCGAGCAAGATCGAGCCGCTGTCGGGATCGTAGAAGCGGGGCAGGAGGTAGGCGAAGGTCGTCTTTCCCGATCCGGTCGATCCGACGAGTGCGACCGATGTGCCGGCGGGGATCGTGAGGTCGACGTCGCGAAGCACGGCGGAGCCGTCCGGGTAGGCGAACGAGACATGCGAGAAGCGCAGCGCACCTTGCCCGTCCGGCAGAGGTGCCGGTCTTTCGGGAGTCTGGATGTCCGGCCCGGTCTTGAGTAGCTCAGTCACCCTCGACGCGGCGGCGGCCGACCGGGGAAGCTCGGCGAAGAACCAGCCGGTGATCCGTAGCGGGAACATCAGCACGGCCATGTACTGGGTGAATGCGACGAAGTCGCCCAGCGTCATCACCCCCGAGACGACGCGGGTCCCACCGACCGCGAGGACCGCCGCCGTCCCCAGGGCCGGAATCATCTCGAACATCGGCACGTACACGGACCGCAGGCGCAGCATCTCCATCGTCCGTCCAAAGATCCGATCGGCGCTGCGACTCAGACGGTCGACGACCTGCTCCTCCTGCCCATAGGACTTCACGACCCTCACCCCGGCCACGACCTCTTCGACGACCCTGGAGAGATCGGCGAGTTTCTGCTGCACATCCCAGGACACCCCCAGAATCCGGCCGGCGTAGCGATTGGCGAGCAGGTACAGCGCCGGCACCGACAGGGACGCGATGACTCCGAGCACGGGGTCGAGCGCGATGAGAGCGACAATGACGATCACCGTGAGGGCGACGTTCGCGATCGTGATCGGCATCATGGCGAAGATCAGGCGGACCTGCGACAGATCCGACGACGCTCTCGCCATCAACTCGCCGGTCGAGACCCTGTCGTGAAAACTGAACGCGAGGCGCTGGACGTGTTCGAACAGGCGGTTCCTCAGGTCGGTCTCGGCCCGGTACGAGAGACTGAACGCAAAGAAGCGGCGGCCACCGATCCCGAGCGCCTTGAGAAACCCTGCGGCGACGATCAGCCAGAACAGCGGCACGAGGAGATCGGACTGCTTGCCTTCGATGACACGGTCCACGACGAGTTTCGTCAGGTACGGCACAACCGCCACCATCGACATCCACAGCAGGGCACTGCCGATCGAGAGTGCCGACGCCTTGCGGTACTGCAACAGTGTCCGGCCGAGGAGGCTCAGCCCGGTCTTCACCGCCGGGTCGCGCAGCGTTGAGCTCATCCGGCATGCTCCGCTTCTTCCGGGTCAAGATCCGGCTCATCCGCTTCGTCGGGGTCCGGATCCGGCACCGGGCGGCCGAACCGGCGGGCAAGCGCCGCGGCGATGGACGCGGATACGATGACGACGTAGGCGATCACGTAGAGCCACAGCAGCAACACGGCAAGGGTGAACACCGCGAACGTTGCTCCCGGCGCACCGCCCCGCCAGTCGATGAACGCCTGGAACGCCAGCGAGAATCCGACGATGCCGCCCGCGGCGAGCGGGGAAGCCAGTGCGATCCCGGGAAGCCGGCGTGGGGGACCGTACCGGTAGAAGAGCCACAGGAACACGAGGATCCCGAGCGCCGCTATCGGGACGCGCAAAGCGCTCCAGACCGCGTGGATCCCACCGATCCCGGTCGTCTCCTCGAGGCGGTCGGCGATCACCCCACCGGCAGGGATGAGCACCATCGTGAGGGCGAAGACGACGGCTCCCCCGACGGTGAGTCCCATGGCGATGAGGCGGACCTTCCACCATGGGCGGTCTTCGTCGAGCTCCTCGATTTGCAGCAGCACCCGGATCAGCGTGATCACGCCTCGCGAAGCGGACCAGCCGGCAATGAAGAGGCTGACCGCAATGAAGACTCCCCGGCTCTCGGGGAGCAATACGGCGACGCTGCTCAGCACCTGGGCGACCGTTTTCGCCATGTCGGCCGGCAGCAGGCCGGTGAGTGCATCTTCGGTGGCCTTGGCGTCCTTGCCGAGCAGCGACGCGACGATCAGAAGGACCGCCGCGACCGGAACGAGCGCGAAGAAGAGGTTGTAGGCGACCGCGGCGGCGAGTACCCCCGGTCCGGCGGCGTTGAACTGCTTCCAGAAGCGCACGACGGGCTGGCGTTCGACACGGTCGAGGATTGGCTTCACCCCGCCAGGTTAGGGCACCCGATTCCTGTCAAAGTCCCAGTCTCGTCAATGGAAGCCGCAACTGGTGCTGCCGGCATTGACGAGAAACCCTCAGGCCTGGACGCGCTCCCGCACCCGGAACGAGATCCGGTGTACCTCGGCACCGTCGATGGACACGACGAACGAATAGCCACCGGCTCGCGGGAAGACCAACCCATTGATCGTGAGCGCACGAACGACCCCCACGTCGGCGCCGTCCGGAAGTCCTGGAGGGTGCCCTGCACGAAACGTCTGGGTGATCGACTTGCCACCGAACGCGCTGCGCCCGTCCTCGTCCAGCAGATCCACGGACAGCCGGAACTCCCGATCGACCGAACTCCACGGCACCCTGATCCGCACTCCGATCCCAAGGCTCGGGTGTCGTGCGGGAAAGCGGGAAGCAAACAGCGTGTCCCAACCACCCCCCAGAACGTACAGCTTGCCGCCGACCGCCTGGACCGCGTCGGCGAGGATGGCCACTTCGATTTCGGGTTTCGGACCGTACAGCGTCATGCCCCAAGCCTAAGCTTCCCGTTCTCGTGACGCTCGGGTGGGATCATTCCCGCGAAACGTCACGAGAATGGGGGAATGTGGCGCGATTGCCGTGATCCCGCCCCGCAGTGTCACCTAGGCTCCACCCGATGGACTGGTACAAGGACGCGATCGTCTATGAGACGCACATCCGATCCTTTCGAGACGCGGACGGGAACGGGTTCGGCGACTTCACCGGGCTGACCTCCAAACTCGACTACCTCTGCGATCTCGGCATCACGGCCATCTGGCTGCTGCCCTTCTACCCGTCCCCGCTCAGAGACGACGGGTACGACGTCTCCGACTTCAGGTCGGTTCATCCCCGCTACGGGACCCTGGACGACTTCCGCGGCTTCCTCGACCAGGCCCACCGAAGAGACCTGCGGGTCATCACCGAACTGATCGTCAACCACACCTCGGATCGGCATCCCTGGTTCCAGCGGGCCCGCCGCGCAGCGCCCGGGTCGGCCGAACGTGACTTCTACGTGTGGAGTGACACGCCGGATCGCTACCGCGACGCACGCATCATCTTCACCGACACCGAGACGTCGAACTGGACGTGGGACCCGGTGGCGGGCGCCTACTACTGGCACCGCTTCTTCTCCCATCAGCCCGACCTCAACTACGACAATCCGACGGTGCGAGCCGAGGTCCTCGCGATCATGGACTTCTGGCTCGACATGGGTGTCGACGGTCTGCGACTCGACGCCGTCCCCTACCTGTATGAACGCGAAGGCACCAACTGCGAGAACCTTCCCGAGACGCACACGGAGCTCAAAGTCATTCGCGCACACCTGGATACCGGCTACGAGGACCGCATACTCGTCGCCGAGGCGAACCAATGGCCCGAAGACGCGGCAGCGTATTTCGGCGACGGCGACGAGTCCCACATGAACTACCACTTCCCCCTGATGCCCCGCCTGTTCCTGGCCCTCGCTCGTGGTGACCGCACACCGATCGAATGGATCCTCGATCGCACACCCGCGATCCCGCCATCGGCGCAGTGGGGGATCTTCGTGCGCAACCACGACGAACTCACCCTCGAGATGGTCACCGACGAGGAACGCGCCGAGATGTACGGCTGCTACGCGAAGGATCCGAAGGCCAAGCTGAACGTCGGCATTCGCCGCCGCCTCGCCCCCCTGCTCGGAAACGACCCGCGCAAACTGCGCCTGATGCTCTCGCTGCTGTTCGGCCTGCCCGGCACCCCGTTTCTCTACTACGGCGACGAGATCGGCATGGGAGACGACCTCGACCTTCCCGACCGCGACGGCCTCCGCACACCGATGCAGTGGGACGACGGCCCCAACGCCGGGTTCTCCGACGCCGACCCTTCTGCGCTCTACACGCCTGTCATCGACGATCCCGAATACGGCTACCGGACACTGAACGTCGCCGAGAGCCTCGACGACCACTCGTCGCTGCTCAACTGGACGAGGAAGGCCATCGCGGTGCGCCGGCGCCATCCCGCCTTCGGGAGGGGCGACGTCGAGTGGCTTCGGCCCGCCGATCCGGCACTGCTCGCGTATGTGCTCACCTACGAGGACGACGCCGTGCTGGCCGTGGCAAATCTCTCCGACCGCACGACGACGATGCCTCTTCCCCAGCCCGGTACCGACCTGATCACCGGCGAGCCGACAGGCGCCGGTGATCTCTCTCTTCCCCCGTACGGCACCCGGTGGCTGTCGGTCATTCGGCCTCCGGAGGACGACGAAGCCGCTTGACCGCTCCCCGGGCCCGCTTGGCCTCGAGCCTGCGGCGCCGGGCCCCGCCGGACGGTTTGGTCGGTCGACGCGACTTGGGCTCGGTCATCGCGTCTCGAAGCAGGTCGGCGAGCCTGCGCCTGGCCATCTGCCGGTTCCGCCACTGTGAGCGCGACTCGTCCACCGCGACGGTAACGACGCCGGAGCGGGCTCGACGCCCGAGACGAGCCAGCATGCGCTGCTTCGTCTCCGCTCCGACAGCCTCCGATGCCCCCAGGTCGAAGCTGAGCTCGGCACGGGTACGTGACCGGTTGGCGTGCTGGCCGCCGGGACCGCCGGACGTCTCGAAACGCCACACCAGCTCATCACCGGGAATCACGAAATCGGCATCGACGCGAAGCGGTTCCTCGCTCATCGCCCCTCCAGCGCCCGCCGGTCGACCTTGCCCATCGCAGAACGCGCCACGCTGTCGACGAGGTGCCACACTTTCGGCACCTTGTACCCCGCGAGCCGCGCCCGCGCCCACACACGCAACGCATCCTCATCGATGCCGTCGACGACGACCGCCGCGTGCAGCGTGGCGCCCCACCGCGGATCATCGGCTCCCCACACCGCGGCGTCGGACACGGCCGGATGCGCCAGCAGGACCCGTTCGACCTCGACCGGGTACACGTTCTCTCCCCCGGTCACGACCATGTCGTCGACGCGCCCCAGCACCGTCAGGTTCCCCTCCTGGTCGAGGATGCCGAGATCGCCGGTGCGGTACGGGCCGGAACGTGCCTGTGCGCCCCGGTAGCCCGGCGAGATCATCGGACCGTCGACCGCGATCTCGCCCACCGCTCCCCGCTCGAGACTCACGCCGTTCTGGTCGATGATGCGCAGATCCACCGATGGCAGCGGCCGCACGGTGGCTTCGCCCGGCCGGCCCGTGGCGATCTGTGCCGCCGTCTCGGTGGCACCGTAGGTGGGCACGGCGGGGATACCGGCCGCTCGTGCTTCGTCGAGCAGTCCCGGTGGGAGCGGGCCCCCTCCCACGAGCACCGTCGAAAGGCCCGGGAACGGCCCTCCGACGTGTTCGAGGATCCGGGTCAGCATGGTCGGTACGAGCGACGCGAACCGGACTTCGTGCAGCAGCGTCGCCACGCGTCGTGATTCGAACTCTGGTTCCAGCACGACGGTCCCGCCGACGTGGGCCGATCGGATGAGGATCGAGAGCCCGCCGACGTGATGGAGCGGAAGCACGCAAAGCCACCGGTCCCCTCGTCGAAGGTTCAAGAACGCAGCGGAGGCATCGGCTGCCGCGGTGAGGTTCCGTCGGGTCAGCACGACCCCCTTCGGATGCCCGGTCGTCCCCGACGTGGGGACCACCGCATAGGGATCGTCCGGCCCCGCGCCGGTCGCCTCGACCGGTGGTCCGTCGAGCTCCGCCGGGTCACCGACGAGAAGACCGACGTCGAGCCGGTCACACAGATCGTCGACCTCCCCCCGAGTGAGCCGCGCGTTGATCGGAACGAGAATGCCGCCGGCACGGGGAACGGCAAGCATCGTCACCACCGTCCCGACGTCCGACGAGGCCGCGACACCCACGAGTTGGCCGCGGCGGATCCGTGGGGCGAGCCCACCTGCGACACGACGCACCATCTGCTCGACCCGGGAGTAGGAGAACGTCCGATCCGGTGTGACCAGGAACGGCACATCGGGGTTGCGCTCCGCGTGTTCTGTCGGCCAGTCTTCCACGCTCACTACAGTACCGGGCAAGCAATGGAGGCTCGATGACAAACGGCGTCTCGGAGCTGTTCGATCCGTCCGCTTGGAGGCCGGTCGACGAGTTCACGTTCAGCGACATCACCTATCACCGGGCCGTCGACCGGGGCACGGTCCGCATCGCGTTCGACCGACCGGAGGTGCGCAACGCGTTCCGGCCACACACCGTCGACGAGCTCTACGCCGCCCTTGACCATGCCCGCATGACCAGTGACGTGGGCACGGTGCTGCTCACGGGCAACGGGCCGTCCCCGAAGGACGGCGGATGGGCGTTCTGCTCGGGCGGCGACCAACGGATCCGCGGCGCCGACGGCTACCGGTATGAAGGCGAAAGCGGGATCGACCCTGCCCGTCTCGGACGGCTGCACATCCTCGAGGTGCAGCGACTCATCCGCTTCATGCCGAAGGTCGTCATCGCCGTCGTGCCCGGATGGGCGGTCGGCGGCGGCCACAGCCTCCACGTCGTCTGTGATCTCACGATCGCGTCGAAAGAGCACGCCATCTTCAAACAGACAGACGCAGACGTTGCCTCGTTCGACGGCGGGTACGGATCGGCGCTGCTCGCCCGTCAGGTCGGACAGAAGAAAGTGCGCGAGATCTTCTTCCTCGGCCGTAGCTACTCGGCCGATGAGGCAGTGGCGATAGGGGCGGTCAACGTGTCCGTCCCTCACGCCGAACTCGAGTTCGTCGCGCTCGAATGGGCAGCCGAGATCAACGCGAAGAGCCCGACGTCCATCCGGATGCTCAAGTACGCGCTCAACCTCCCCGACGACGGGCTCGTCGGCCAGCAACTCTTCGCGGGCGAGGCCACCAGACTGGCCTACGGGACCGAGGAGGCCGAAGAAGGTCGGGACGCATTCCTCGAGAAACGCGAACCGGATTGGTCCCGCTTCCCCCATCACTTCTGAGATGACCCTGGATCCCACGACGAGAAGCGGCGCCTGGTACCTGGCGTCGCGACCGCACACCCTGCCGGCGGCCCTCGCGCCCGTGGCGGTCGCCGCGGGACTCGCCATCGGCGACGGCGTCTTCAGTTGGGGACCGCTGCTCGCCACGGCGGTCGGCGCTCTCGCCATCCAGGTGGCGGCGAACTTCACGAACGATCTCTCGGATGCGCGCAAGGGCGCGGACGGCGACGACCGGATCGGTCCGCAACGCGCCGTCGCGTCCGGCCTGCTCAGTGAGCGTTCCATGGAGCTCGGCACCTGGGTGGCGTTCGGTGTCGCGACGGCCGCAGGGGTCTATCTCCTGGCGATCGCAGGGTGGGTGATCGTGATCGTCGGGGTTGCTTCGATCCTCGCCACCCTCGGCTACGTCGGCGGGCCGAAACCCTACGGGTACCGGGGCCTCGGCGAGGTGTTCGTGTTCGTATTCTTCGGTCTCGTCGCGACCGTCGTGTCCCGCTTCGTGTACGACCGTGTGGCACCGCTGGACGCCTGGCTCCTGGCGATCCCGATGGGGTTCCTGGTCACCGCCATCCTGGTGGCGAACAACGTCAGAGACATCGACACGGACCGGCGCGCCGGCAAGCGCACCCTTGCGGTGATCGTGGGGCGAGATCACACGAGGATTCTCTTCGACGTGCTCGTGTGGGGATCGTTCGCCCTGCTCGGCGTGTTCGCGCTCGCCGGATGGACACCGGCCTGGACGGCTCTTGCGCTCGTCACCGCTCCCCTCGCGATCCCGGTGACCAGAACCATCCATCGCGAGACCTCGGGGCCTGCGTTGATCGGCGTGCTGAAGGGAGTGGCCCGTCTCGACCTTGTGTTCGGCGTTCTGGTGGCCATTGGCGCCGCAATCGGCTGACCGGACGTCCCTGAGCGCCACACCCTGGACTGCTCGGCCACGACGAGCCCGGGACAAACTTGTCGAAACTATGGCCGAAAGACCCTATTCAAGATCAGCCCGCCACATCACACTGAATCCTGAAACGTTATATCGCTTGCGTGGAGGCAACGTGATGACCCGATTGAGATACGTCGTGGTCGGCGTTCTCGGATTGTTCCTCGTTCTGTTGGCCGCAGGGTGCGACAACAAGGGCGCCGAGCCGACTACGACAACGAGTCCACCACAGACGACGACCACTACCACCACCACTACCGCACCACCGGCCGTCGAGCCGGTCGTGGAAATCCCATTCCTTGCCGATTGGCAGGGATCCGGCCACGCCGATGCGAGTGCCCAGGCTTTCAATCACTGGAACGATGACGACCCTGCGGTCATCCCCACGAGCTGCGCGAAGTGTCACAGCACACCGGGCTTCCAGGACTACGTTGGCGCGGACGGCACCGCATTCGGAACCGTCGATGCAGACGCTGCGATCGGAACGACGGTGGAGTGCGTCGCCTGCCACAACGACGCGACCCTGAAACTCGACCATGTGACGATGCCTTCCGGTGTCGAGATCACCGGCCTCGGCGCCGAGGCGCGATGCATGACCTGTCATCAGGGCCGGGCATGGAAGGGCACGGTCGACGAAGCCGTTCAGGGAATCGATGAGGACACGGTCTCCGAAGACCTCGGCTTCATCAACATTCACTACTTCGCGGCGGCAGCGACCAAGTACGGGACGGTGACGAAGGGCGGCTATGAATACGACGGCAAGTCGTACGATGCGGTCTTCACACATGTCGAGGGGTATGCGACGTGTATCCAGTGCCACGATCAGCACACGCTCGAACTCAAGGTCGACGAGTGCTCGACGTGCCACGCGGGAGTGTCGTCGGTCGAAGACCTCGAGAACGTCCGGATGGCCGGCTCGGAGGTCGACTACGACGGCGATGGCGACATCACCGAAGGCATCGCCTTCGAGATCCAGGGGTTGCAGGAGAAGCTGTACGCGGCAATCCAGGCATACGCTTCGTCCAAAGCCGGCACACCGATCGTCTACGCCGCAGAGTCGTACCCGTACTTCTTCGTCGACACGAACGCGAACGGTGACGCCGACGGAGAGGAAGCCTCCTACGGCAACAAGTATGCGAGCTGGACCCCGCGGCTCCTGAAGGCGGCTTACAACTATCAGGTCTCCATCAAGGATCCCGGCGCGTACGCCCACGGCGGCAAGTACATCATCGAGCTGCTCATCGACTCGACGGACGACCTGAACTCGGTGTTGTCATCGCCGATCGCCATGACCGACGTGCATCGCATCGACGCCGGCCACTTCGCAGGATCCGAAGCTGCGTTCCGCCACTGGGACAAAGACGGTGAGGTCGCGGCGTCGTGCAGCAAGTGCCACTCGGCGACCGGCCTGCCGCTCTTCTTCAAAGAAGGCGTCACGATCGCGCAGCCGCTTTCCAACGGCCTCCTGTGCTCGACCTGCCACAGCGATCTGTCGACGTTCGATCGATACGAGGTTGCTTCGGTGACCTTCCCGAGTGGAGCGAAGATCGACAGCGGCAGCAACAACATGAATCTGTGCATGACCTGTCACCAAGGCAGGGAGTCGACCGTGTCGGTCGACAAGCTGATCGGCGACACGAAGGCCGATGTGGTGAGCGACTCGCTCCGGTTCCTGAACGTGCACTACTTCGCGGCCGGAGCGACGATCTTCGGAGACCAGGCAAAGGGCGCCTACGAGTACACGGGCAAGACCTACGTCGGCTACAACGAGGATCACCCGCTGAACCAGTGCACCCAATGCCACGATCAGCACGCCCTGGAAGTCCAGGTCGACAAATGCTCGGCGTGTCACGGTACGGTCGCCAACGAGGACGACCTGCACGCCATCCGCATGTCCAGCGTCGACTACGACGGTGACGGCGACACGACCGAAGGCATGTGGGACGAGATCCAAACCATGCGGGACGATCTGCTGGCCGCCATCCAGGCCTACGCGGCCAAGACGGCGGGGGCCGAAGCGATCGTCTACGACCCGGGCTCGTACCCGTACTACTTCGTCGACACCAACGGCGATGGAGTGGCCGGTGCCGACGAGGCGAACTACGGGAACCGCTACGGCACATGGACACCCCGCCTGTTGCGGGCCGCGTACAACTATCAGTACGCGACCAAGGATCCGGGCGGGTTCGCCCACAACGGCGAATACATCGTCCAGACCCTGTACGACAGCATCAAGGATGTCGGCGGCGATGTCTCGGGAATGACCCGACCGTAGGAACCGCAACCCAAACCGGAGGGGGCCCGACGCAAGTCGGGCCCCCTCTCGTCATGGGACACCGTGATCCACATGACGTCTTTCTCATCCGACGCTTATGCTCATGCTTGCCCTATATCAGCACTCCTGATGTTCTTCTCTTGTGCACCGCCATGAATGGGACTTTCGGCCCTATTCCAACAGGGGGTCGGCAAGGGAGTATCTCTTGCAGTTGGCAGATCGAAAGGAGGGGTCGATCATGAGACGATCTCTACTGCTGCTGGTAGTCGTTTTTGCAATGATTCTCGCCGCGTGTGTTGGACCGGCCGGACCCGTAGGTCCAGCCGGACCAGAGGGTCCCCAAGGACCTGCCGGCCCGGCCGGACCCGCCGGACCCGCGGCCGCCACCGTGGCCATCGGCGCCGAGTACGTGGGAACTCAGACGTGTGCCGGGTGCCACCCGGACACCGCCGAGAAGTTCCTCAAGTCGGGACACCCGTACAAGCTGAACAAGGTGGTCGACGGACAACCGCCGACGTACCCGTTCACAGAGATCACCGAGGTCCCTGATGGATACACGTGGAACGACATCACGTACGTGATCGGTGGGTACAACTGGAAGGCCCGTTTCATCGGGCTCGATGGTTTCATCATCACCGGCGACGAGAACGCCAAAACGCAGTACAACTTGCCGAACCCGACCATCGGGCTCGGAGGCGACTGGGTGGCATACCACGCCGGTCAGCAGAAGGCCTACGACTGCGGTCCTTGTCACACGACGGGATACAAGCCGGAAGGCCATCAGGACGGACTCGACGGAATCATCGGAACCTGGGCGGAGCCCGGGATCCAGTGTGAAGAGTGCCACGGCCCTGGAAGCAACCATGTGGCGGATCCGTATGGAGTCGCGATGAAGGTCGATGTGTCATCCCAGGCGTGCACTTCGTGTCACCGCCGCGGGTCGACCCTGACGATCGACGCCAAAGGAGGATTCATCAAGCACCACGAGCAGGGCGAGGAGCTGTTGCAGACAAAGCATGAGTCCCTCAGCTGTGTCACGTGCCATGATCCGCACACAGGCGTCATCGCTCTGCGCAAGGCCGGAGAGGATTTCGCAGCGAACTTCCCCTGCCAAACCTGTCATGAGGAACAGGCCGACTATCAGAAGTCGACGGTCATGTCGGGCTTCGTCGCCTGCATCGACTGCCACATGCCACGGATCGTCAAGTCCGCGGTTGGTGATCCCGCTGCATGGACCGGCGATATCCGAACGCACTTGTTCGCCATCGACCCGAACCTGGCCAACCAGTTCTCCGAGGATGGCTCGGTGGCCAATTCGGCGATCACGCTGGATTGGGCCTGTAAGTCGTGTCACCGTGACGGCGGCACGGCAACCGTCAAGACGGACGAGGAACTCAAGGCAACGGCCGAGGGATATCACTCCAAACCGTAGAACGACTGTGATACCAGCAGCTCGAGAGGCCCGGGCAACCCCCGGGCCTCTTCGTTCCCCCGCCTCCCCCGCCCGCTACGCTCGACCAGAGGAGTCAGGAGACCTTGGAGCCTCCGGCGCGCAGTGTCTCGCCGACCGCGGACACACACCTCTTCGATGACGGGAGCCCAGACGGTGAACGACATGGACATCGCCCGAACGCTGCAAGAGCGCAAACAGGTCCTCGAGGCAGAGCTGGCACGCCTCGTCGAGCCCCCCGTCGCCGGAACGAATCTGTCCTTCGGAAAACGGATCGGAGACGGAACCACCGAAGCCGTCGAACGCATCAACACGACGGCGGCGGCACGTTCTCTCGCCGCCTCCCTGACCGCCACCGACCGGGCGCTCACCAAACTCGACGAGGGCACCTACGGCATCTGTGACGTGTGTGGCGAGCCCATACCGCCGGAACGACTCGAAGCCCGACCTACGACGGCGACGTGTGTCGACTGCAGCCGACAGGGAACCGCCAACGGCTGACGGCTCACCGGGCTCGCTTCGGCCACCGTTCCTCGTACCTCGTAGCGCGGTCCCGTGTCGGAACGGCGTCGCGAGGCCGGGGTCGCCGAAGTGCCCGCCGCAACGACCTCCTCCGTCCATGGCGGAACACCTTCGGCACCTTCTCCGCCGCTGTCGCGGTCCCTCCCAAGAACCCCTCCGCCCTCGGCCGAAACCCCGAGGCCACCTCCCAAGACCCCCTCCGCCCTCGGCCAAAACCCCGAGGCCACCTCCCCCAACGCTCGCCAAAGCCCTCGCTGGGGGAGGGAATGTTTGCCGGCCCTCGCCGGGGGAGGGAATGTTTGCCGGCCCTCGCTGGGGGAGGGAATGTTTGCCGGCCCTCGCCGGGGGAGGGAATGTTTGCCGGCCCTCGCCGGGGGAGGGAATGCTGACTGGGCCTGCCGGGGGAGGAGACGGGCCCGCCAGAGCTCATCACTCTTGGTCAGACGGCCGGTAGCGGCACGGCCCGCCCTTCGGCGGCGCTCGTGAGGGCAGCGGCGAAGATCCGGTGGCCGGTCAACGCCTCTTCGGGGGTGGCACAACCGAATCGGTCGCCCAGCCGGCCTGCCCTCTCGGTGAAGAATGCCGCCCACATCTGTAGCAGGGCGTCAGGAAACCCGAACTCGAAGATGGATCCCGTGATGGTGGCGAAGACGGAAACGTGTCCGGGCTGGACCTCTTCCCATACCTGCCGGCCCGCCGGGTCGATGCGGAAGCGGCGCAAGATCTGGGGTGATCGAGTCGAGAAGGACACCCCGCCCTCCATACCCAGCACTTCGAACGCCCAGGTGTTGGAGTGGCCGGGAGCGATTCGCTTGGTCTCGAGATGAAGTGGGAACGAGCCGTCGGCGGAATCGATGGTGCAGACGAGGGAGGCGTTGTCGATGGTGTCACAGAGGACCGGCTCGCCGTCCGGTCCAGGCCGGTGAGTGACGATGTCCTGAAGGGTTGCGTACACCGAGGAGGGAACCCACCCGAGCCGGAGGGGAACATGGGCGACGTGCATGCCGAGGTCTCCCATGACTCCGATCTCGCCACACGTGGCGACCTTGCGCTTCCAATTGATCGGCTTGTCCCGGTTCATGTCGGATGAGTGAAGCAGCGCTGCGCGCGCCTCGATGATCTGGCCGAGACGACCCGAGGCGACCTCGGCCATCGCCATCTGCGCGCCAGGGAAGAACGGCAACTCCGACGAGCACCGCGAGAAGGCGTGCGCGTCTTCTACGGCAGCAACGATGGACTGCGCCGCCGGGAGATCGATGCCGAACGGCTTCTCCCCGAAGAGGTCGATGCCCGCCTCGAGGACGTCCCGGTAGATGGCGCCGTGAAGGACGTGTGGGACCGCGACATACACGACGTCCACGCCGGCCTCGAGAAGCCGTCTGTGGTCATCGGTGGTCATCTCCACCGTGTCGATCCGGTCGAACCAGGCTCTCCGCTCGGTGTCGATGTCGCAGACGGCGACGAGGCGGGGAACCACGGGAACGTCGAGGAGCGCCATCCAGCGCCCGAAGGCCGCTGCGGCCTCGCGGCCCATCAATCCGCCACCGATGATCCCGACGCGTACTTGTTGCGCCATCATGCCGCCTCGAGATGCTCGACGGCCTCCTCAGGGGTCCAACCCTGATGGAGTATCCCCATCAGCGCCTGTGTGATGGCGGCGGGTTTCGGATGCTGGATGATGTTCCGGCCGTACACGACCCCCGCCGCACCCTGTTCCAGGACGGCGGCGGTCCGCCGGAAGAGCTCGGCGGATTCGATCTTGCCGCCTCCGCGAACGAGAACGGGGATCGGTGCGCACGCCTCGATCACGTCCCCATAGCGGTCCGCCGGGTCGCTGGGATCCGCCTTCACGACATCTGCTCCCAGTTCGACTGCCTGACGGGCGAGAGCCCTGATCCGGCCCACGTCGTGGATTCCCGTGTAGGCGCCTCCGTCGCGGCGCATCGCCAGCGGCTCGACCATGAGCGGCATCGCCGCCTGGTCGCAGGCGGCTCGCAGCGCCATTACGTTGCGGACGCAGGCACGGTGAAGTTCGGGGCAACCGTCGATGTCGAGGAGGTTCACGACCACGCAGGCGGCGTCGAGTCGAATGGCCTGGCTCACCGCGTCCTCGATCAGCTCGGAGAACGGACGGTCGGGCACCTCGGAACCGTAGATGTCGGCGACGTCGGTCCGAAGCACGAGCGCCGGGCGCGGGCGGACGGGCATCGACTGGAGGATCCGCGCCTGCCCGGGGGAAAGCTGGATGGCGTCGGGTGCAGCCTCGACAAGGGTTGCGACGACGCTCGGCATGTGCGCGATGCCTCGAAGGAAGCTCGGCTCGTTGAAAAAGCCATGGTCGACGGCAACGTCCAGGCAACGCTTGGAGACCGGATCGAACAGTCGGTGCATTCGCGGGCCACTCATCTCCTTGGCACCTCCAACCCGGCCATACGCCAGGCTTCGTCGGGATCGTTCAGTCCGGCAAATGTCACGCTGGTCGTGGCTGCCAGGGCGCCGAGGGCGGCACCCAGCCGGACGGCTTGTGGCGATGGTAGGCCCCGCAAAAGGCCGATGAGGACGCCGGCCGTGAAGGCATCCCCTGCGCCGGTGCTGTCGACCGAGTCGACCTCGATCGCGGCTATGTGGCCACGCGTCTCGTCACAGTCGAACCAGCAGCCGTTGACCCCGTCGGTGATGACGGCCAACCGTACTCCTCTCCGTCTCAGCTCGGCGGCGCCGGCGTCGGGTGAGGACTTGCCCGTGATCGCCTGTGCCTCGGCCAGGCTGGGACAGAACAGGTCGGTGTGGGCGAGGGCCGCGTTCACCAGGTCCCACTCGTTCGTGGCGTTGTAGACGACATCGAGACTGGTCTGCATCCCGTTCTGTTTGGCGTGGGCGAAGAGCTGTGCAAGGGGCTCACCGTCGAGTGCCGGAAGTACCAGGGCTCCCCCGACATGGAGGAACCGCCCTTTCATCCGCCGGCGAACATGCTCGGCAGTGAGGAACCGGTTGGCCCCGATCTGGTGGAAGATCGTGCGTTCGCCGGCGGTGTCGACCAGGATGGCCGACGAGGAGGTGTTGGCATCGACCTCCACCCACTGGGCTTCGAGTCTGTCGCTGTCTGCCGATCGGCGCAGAACCTTGCCGAAGAGGTCGGCGCCGATCGGAGCGATCAGCGTCGTGTCGACTCCCATGCCGGCGAGTGCCTTGGCGGTGCGCAGCGCACACCCGCCTTCCACCAGCGTCAAGTCGTCGACCAGTTGAAGGAGGCCGAGTGGCAAGGGGTGGTGGACGGTCCGCACAACGACGTCGCACACCGCTATGCCGGCGCAGGTCACATCGACCGAGGTCATGACATGTCCCTGGAAATGCCGTCGGCGGCACTGCCGTCGATCGGGCGGTCGCGGTACCGGGTACCTGGTGCCTGGTACCTCGTGGTTCGCACCGCGCGGCATCGACGCAAGGTCGCGCGGCGCGTGTAGCCGTTCCCACGGACAACCGATGACCGATGACCGACGACTCTCACCACCCCTGGGCCGGGGAGAAGGCGGTCACCGACGAGAGCGGCATCCCCGACGACTCTCAATACCCCTGGGCCGGAGTGTGGCACTGCGTGCACTTGATGTTCTGCCACACCTTTCCGATGTCGACAGGATGCTTGAAGTCGAGACCGGCCACACTGCTCTCGAGGTCGGCGATGTCGTCCGAAGGACCCTGGGCGGCGATCGTATGGCACGAGTCGCACGTGGACGAGATCTGTGCCCCCTCGCTGCTCTTGAGATCCGAGAAGTGACACCGGAAACAGCCGTCGTTGACGAAGTGGCTGAGGTTGTCCTCACGGGCCCGGTAATCGGTCTTCATCTCCGGGAAGAAGTTGGTGTCGTAGATGCGCACCAGCGCGTCGGCGGCGTCGTCGACCTCGCGCTGATTCACGTCGTCCGCGAACTGGCTCGCATAGTAGGCCAGGAGTCCGGACCGAATCGCCTCGTCTGCCTCTGTCTTGGTGTCGTACGGTGCGTTGAGCAGGTTCAGGCCTTGCCAACGGATGAACGGGAGGTCCTTGGAGATCGTGCCCTTGGTCATCTCGAGGTTGATCGCCGTCGCCGGAGGGAGGAAGTCGTGACTGGGCCGGTTGTGGCAGTCCATGCAGTCCAAGATACGAACCTCGACATCGGGCGAATCCGGATCGACCGCCACATCGGGGCGCTCGAAGACGGTGACTTCTCCCGTCTCACCGTCCGTGAAACGCACCCAGGCCATCTGCTGGCGCTTCTCGTCGGTTGCCACGTATTCGATCTTGTTCTCGCCGAGCATGTGCCAGTGGATGCCTTCCAGTTTGCCGGTCCGGGGGTTCCCTCCACCCACCTTCATGAGCAGACTGATCGTCCACGGCGAGTTCGCCTCGTCGGTGCGGTAGTAGGTCTTCGTGATGAGTTTCTCGCCATAGAACTGATCGGGCCAGTGACACCCTTCACAGGTCTGCTGAGCAGGTCGCAGACTCCTCACCGGTGTCGGTATGGGACGGTCGTACGAGTTGGTCATCACCGCCACCACCTGACGGATGCCGTCGATCTTGGAGCGGACGAAGAACGATGCGCCGGGGCCGATGTGACACTCTGCGCAGGCGACGCGAGCGTGGGGGGACTCCTGATAGGTGACCCACTGCGGGTTCATCACCGTGTGGCACGCCTCACCGCAGAACGATGCGGAGTCGGTGACTTCGTACCCTTTGAAGCCACCCCAGGCGACCGTGCCGAGCAGCATCGCGGTGAGGATGCCGAACAGCGCGAGGGAGCGCATGTACCGGGGGTTCGATGGCTCGAACCGGAGATTGAACCGGACGTGTTCTCCTCGCCGACGAGCCCGGACGACCTGGATGCGAAAGGCAAGCAAGAAAAGGATCGCTCCGAGCAGGACCACCACGGGCAGACCGATGAACGTGACGAGTCCTCGATACGGGTTGCTGACAGGTGAGCTCAGGTCGACGAATGCCAGGATGGCGAACCCGAGCATTCCGGCGACGACGAGCGCGCCGCCGACCGCGGCCAGGGGATGGCGGTAGAGGCTCCTGCGCTCGCGCGACTCGGCGCTCGTTTCGCTCTCCTTGTCACTCACGCTCGATCCCTCCTCAACCGCTCTCACCTCAACGCTAGCCGATCCGCCCTCACCGCCTTCAGGGCTGATGGTCCCTAATTGTCGGGCCTTATTCCTCGAATCAACCTTCCGGTGCTCCGGCCGCGATCCATGCCTTCACCAACGCCAGATCCTCGTCCGTGAACTTGGCGAAATGCGACCCGCCCCCCACCTTGACGATCACATGACTCGCATCCGCATCACCGGCCACAAACCCGGGCTCACCACTATCACCCCCGGCCAACAACCCCGCATACGACGTAACGTCCAAACCAGACGCCGGCGCATCCCCACCGTGACACGACCCGCACGTCGCCTTGAACACCGCCGCCACCCCCGAATTCCATGTCACGCCGGCAGAAACCGCCGTGGTCGAGGTTGCCGGAGCCGCCGTGGTCGAGGTTGCCGGAGCGGTCGTGGTCGCCGATGCGGCCGTCGTCGTCGGAGCCGCCGTGGTCGAGGTTGCCGGAGCCGTCGTGGTCGCCGGCGCGGTCGAAGTCGTCGTCGGGAGCGGTGTATAGATGGGGCCGACGAGCGGCGGAGGCACAATGGTCGTGATCGCCGTCTGCTCGAATGTCACGAACTCATAGATGCCCATCAACATCACGGCTGCCAGGACGGCGAAGACGGGCCAATACCTGAGCGCTCGATTACGGCGTAACTCGGGATCGATCTCGACCTCGTCCCTTCCCGCGTCGATCGCGGCCAGTTCGAGCGGATGGAGCTCTTCCATCTGGGCACGCGGCAGATACCCGGTGAAGATCGAAGGGTTGAAGTGCCGCCAGTGCACGTCGTAGGAGTGCCAGACGATGATGGCGAGCACGGCGAGGACGGCCTCCCAACCATGGGCCGCCTTGGCCGCCGGCACGAAGATCCCCGGGAGTGACCGGGTGGTGGCGATCGGATTCCAAAGCATGAAGCCGGTCACTGCCATCAGGAGGGTGCCCCACACGAGCGACCAGTACTCCATCTTCTCGCCGACCGTATAGCGGCCCTCAGGAGGCGGGCTGGAGGTCACACCGAGGTTGAACCTGATCCAGCCCCACGCGGCCAGAAGGTCCGCCTTCCCCGGAATCAACGCATGAGGTCTGCGAAGCACGAACCGCTTGTAGCCCAGCACACCGAGGTGGTACACGAGAGAGAGCAGCAGAATGGTTGCGAGAATGTGGTGGATTCTGCGCGTGTAGTCGATGCCGCCGAAGAGCCCGATGATCCAGTCCGAGAACCAACGGTCGGCGTATTTCTGCACGAGCCCGCTTATCGCGAGGCCGGTGAACGTGATGATCTGGACGGCGTGCTCGAGCCGGTCCGACACCGTGAACCTCAAGACTCTTTCGTCGGGATGCGTCATCGTCTCAGCCACGCCGGCGCCCTCTCAGGCGGGCGGCAAGCCTTCTCCGCACGTCGAGTAGCACGGCAAGCAGCATCGCGCCGATCACGGTCGGTATGAGAATCTTGTAGAAGGTGTTCACCCAGTACACGAGCGGCGCCTCGGTGGGGCTCGGCGCATAGTGACTCAGCCACGCGTCGGGGAAGTTCGTGGTGGCATCCGGATGACACCGCCGGCACGTGGCGAGCAGGTTCTTCTTGTACACGGAGCTGTCCACATCGGCGGGCGCCTTGATGTCATGAACGCCATGACAATCGACACACACCGGCTTGTTCGTCTGCTGGCCGGGAGCGAGCTTCTCGAAGAGGACGACCGTTGTGCCGTGAAAGTCCGACAGGTACGAGCTGAACACGTTCGTGGAGATGTCGTACTTGTCCATCAGGGCCTTGTCGGCATGACAGGCCGCACAGATCTGCGGCGAGAAGAGTCGAAACGGCGAGTTGACATGAGGGCCCTTCACGTCATGAACGCCGTGGCAGTCCGTGCAGGTCGGGACATCGGGGTTGCCGGTCGTGAGCGCCTCCCCGTGCACACTTTCCTCGTAGGCGTCGTAGATCTCCGAATGGCACTTCCTGCACATCAGCGGAATGCTGGTTCGAGGCTTCCCGGGCGGTTGGACGTCGTGGGAGCCGTGGCAGTCGGTACACACGGCTGCCTCCATGACGCCGTCTGCGCGTGCGCGCTCGTGATCACTGTCACGAGTCTGCGTGTACTCGGGGTAGTGGCACGTCAAACATGCCGTGTACATCTGCACCGTGAAGTCCCGGCGGCTCTTGGCGGTGATCGGATCGTGCGGATACGTGGTGATGGCCGTGTGACAGAGAACACACGCCACATCCAGTTTTCCATGAACCGAATCGGCGTATGCGTCGCCGTCGACGGCAACGCCGAGCGTCTCGCCCGAGGGCAACGATATCTCCGCCGTGCTTCCCTCGTGACAGGAGAGACAGTAGGAGTTGTCCCACCGCGGGTCGGTCTGTGCAGACGCCCGAGACTGGCCGGCGATCAGAATCGTCGCGCCGATGATCAGCGCACCGAGTACGGCGATCCTTCCAAATCTATGCATGCGTGTGCCGTCTCCCCTCCGCATCACGACACACACTCTAGATCTGGGACCCTCCGTTTCCTCAGGACCATTGGCCCCTTACTGGCCACAAAAGACCCTTCTCCCTCTCAGAGCCCGGCCAGGACTTCTTTCAATGAGGGGCCCTCGACGATCTCGATTCCGTAGGTGACCCGCGTTCCCGGCATGTCGAGATCCAGCAGCGGAAGCAGGTTGACGGGCGTCGCAACGACCACCACGTCGGGGTTGGCCCGCTTGATGGTTTCTGCGAGTTCGGCCCGTTGCTCTTGTCCGTAGCCCATCGCCGGGAGCAGTGGCCCGATGTGCGTGAACTTGTCGAACGTGCCGGCGATCGAACCGACGGCGAAGGGACGGGGGTCGATCAACTCGGCCGCCCCGTGGTCTCTGGAGGCGATGACGCCGGCACCGTAGGCCATGCTGCCGTGGGTCAGCGTGGGCCCATCCTCGATGACCAGCACGCGCCTGCCCGCGATGAGGTCCGGGTCGGCAACCGTGATCGGCGAGTTGGCCTCGAGGACGATGGCGCCCGGGTTCGCCTCCCTCACGTTGGCGAGCACGACGGCGACGTTCTCCTTCTTCGCAGTGCCGACCTTGTTGATCACCACCACATCGGCGCGCCGCAGATTGGCCTCGCCCGGCCAGTATTGCAGTTCATGCCCCGGGCGGTGCGGGTCGACGACGCAGATATGCAGGTCGGGCCGGTAGAAGGGCAGATCGTTGTTTCCACCGTCCCAGAGGATGACATCGGCCTCCTGCTCGGCGAGGCGCAAGATCGCTTCGTAATCGACCCCGGCAAAGATGACGCCCCCCTGCTCGATGTACGGTTCGTACTCCTCGCGTTCTTCGATCGAGCAATCCGCATCGACGAGGTCCTGAGTGCTCTCGAACCGCTGAACCGCCTGCCTGGCGAGATCGCCATAGGGCATGGGGTGACGGATCGCGGCGACACGTCTCCCCGCATCGTTGAGCGTATGCCACACGGCACGGCTGGTCGGAGACTTCCCCGCGCCCGTTCTGGTGGCCGTCACGGCAACGACGGGCAGGTTCGAAAGGATCATCGTCTGCGCGCCGGGAAGCTCGTAGGAGGCGCCCGCCGCCACGGCGCGGGCGGCGAGGTGCATCACGTGCTCGTGCGTGACGTCCGAATAGGAGAAGACGACCCGATCGACGTTGTAGGCGGCGATCAGGCGTTCCAGTTCCTCCTCGGCAACGATCGGGATCCCGTCCGGATACCGCTCACCGGCCAGCGAGGCGGGATACTTCCTGCCGTCGATGTTCGGGATCTGCGTGGCGGTGAACGCCACGACCTCATAGTCGGGATCGTCGCGGTACAAGACGTTGAAGTTGTGAAAGTCCCGTCCGGCGGCTCCCAGAATCAGTACCCGTTCGCTCATCAGGACCTCCGTGACAGCAGTCCCGCCATTCTCGCCGGATCGGGGAAACGCTCCCAATCAACCGAGGAACTGCTCGATCTCGAAAGCGACTCTGCGGGGGTCCTCTCCGACGATGGCGTGTCCTGCGCCCTCGACGACGACGAGACGGCCTCCCGTGGCGGCGGCCACCCGTTCGCCGATCGCGAGATACTGCGGGTCCCGGTCGCCGGCCATGAAGAGCACCGGCATCTCGAGCTCCTCGAGCCGATCCCCGTACCACGGCTGCGCCCCCTGACCCATCCCCCGCATGGCGCCGGCGATGCCTCGAGCGGTGTTCTCCAACCGAAGCCCCAGGTCCTCTTCGAGCCACGCGGCTCTCCTTCGACGAAGACCCTCGAAGATCGGCCGGCTCATCCACCGCTCGAGGAAGGGGCCCAGGCCTTCACGCTCGATGCTGCGCGCCAGTGCCTCGTCACCGGCCCGGCGGGCAAGGCGACGTTCCTCGTCGGCGATCCCGATTCCCGCAGAGATCAGGATGAGGTGTGAGACCGCCTCCGGATGTTCGAGCGCGACACCGAGCGCGATACGTCCGCCTTGCGAGTAGCCGAGGAGCGGTCTGCCGGCGGTCACGGCGGCGACCGCCGCGACCGCTGCGGGAAAGGTTGCCGGCAACGCTGCAGCGCTCCCGTGACCGGGGAGGTCCGGAGCCAGGATCTCACGTCCCACGAGCGCCGCCAGCTCGGCGAACATGCCCCCATGCTGCGTGAAGCCGTGCAGCGCCACGATGGCAGGTGGTGGACCGGCGAATCTTCGGACGGGGAGTCCCTCCATGAGCTGTATTGTTGCTGCTCGTGAGCAACTCCGCCTACAGAGCAGCTGCCCTGCTTGTCGCCACCCTCGCCCGTCTCGGCCTCAGGCATGCGTGCCTCACACCAGGATCGAGGAACACGCCCCTGTCACTCGCGTTCGCAGAACACCCCGACGTGACCGATTGGATACATCACGACGAGCGGTCTTCGTCCTTCTTCGCCCTTGGGCTTGCCAAGGCGACGCGAAGGCCCGTCGCCGTCGTGACCACCTCCGGGACCGCCGCGGCGGAGCTCTCCCCCGCCGCCGTGGAAGCCCGCTATGGAACGGTGCCCCTCCTGCTGATCACTGCGGATCGTCCCCCGGAACATCGCGGTATCGGTGCTCCCCAAACGATCGATCAGGTCGGCATGTTCGGGAAGATGGTGCGCCGGTCGGCCGACGCGATGCTCACCGAGCTGGGCTCGGGCGAGATCACCGAGCTCGCCGTCACGACCTGGAACGGGGCCGTTCGCCGCCCGGGCGGCCCGGTCCATCTCAATCTCGGCTTCAGGGAGCCGTTCGTTCCCACCGATCTCACCGTGCCTGAGATCGACATGCTCGCCGATGCTCCCACGCGACGGACACTCGACGCAGATTCATTGCGGGCGGCAGCGGCGATGCTGTCGGGCAAGCGGACGCTCATCGCTGCCGGCCCCTTCGATGAGCCGGGCTTTGTGGACGCCGTCACTCGACTGGCGGACGAGACCGGCTGGCCGATCCTGGCCGATCCGCTCAGCCAGTTGCGCGCAGGCCCCCACGATCGATCACATGTGGTCAGCACCGGCGATGCACTCTTCCACAGAGGCCGGATCCCCGGGCTGCCGGAGGCAGTCCTGCGTTTCGGGGCACCGCCGACCTCCAGGGCGTTCACCACCTGGCTGGAGGACCATCCACACGTCCCGCAGGTCGTGGTGGACGAGGTCGACGGACGAGATCCTTCCCAGACGGCACGGCTGATGGTCGCCGCCGATCCCGTCGGGTTCGCCGAAGCCCTGTCCGTCGAGCCTGCGGCTATCGGCTGGACCGAGGCATGGACAGATGCCGACAGAAACGCCCGTCGTGCGCTGGCCGGGATGCCGTTCCCGTCCGAGCCGGCCGTCGTGCAGACCCTGGCCGAACGACTCCCGGCACACTCGAATCTCTATGTGGCCTCCTCGATGCCCATCAGAGATGTCGACCTGTTCTTCCCCTGCGTCGACCGGCCGGTCCGGATGCTGGCGAATCGCGGCGCCAACGGGATCGATGGGCTCGTCTCCTCCGGCCTGGGCGCCTCCGCCACCGGCACGGCGACGTTTGTCCTCGCAGGCGATTTGTCCGCGTTGCACGACCTGGGGGCGCTTGCAGCTGCTGCACGGCTTCGTCTCCCGGTCACGATCGTCGTCGTGAACAACGACGGCGGCGGCATCTTCTCGTTTCTTCCGCAGTCGAAGCTGCCGCGGCATTTCGAGCGGGTGTTCTCGACCCCTCACGGTCTGTCCTTCGTACCCGTCGCCCAGGCGTTGGGCCTGCCCGCGGTCGGGGTCGATCGGCACGATCAGTTCGTTTCGGCGCTCGATGAACCCGGACCGTTGCTCATCGAAGTGACGACCGACCGTGATGCGAACGTCCGGCTTCACGACGAGGCGCTCGGGAGGGTCTAGTCCCGCGTTCTCGTGACGTCCCGTGGGGATGGTCCCAGTCAACCGTCACAAGGGATCGGTTTGGAGGATGTCGAGCAGCGCGCGTAGTTTCGCTTCCGTTTCCGCCACTTCGGCTGCCGCGTCCGAGTCCCGCACGATCCCGGCGCCCGCGTACACGCGTGCCCCATGGTTCTGCAGAAGGGCGCAGCGCAACGCAACGGCCGCTTCCCCATCGCCGGAGGCGTCGGTCCATCCGACACCTCCCGCGTACCAACCACGATCGAGCGTTTCGACGTCTCGGATGAAGGAAAGGGCGGCAGCGGTGGGTGTACCGCAAACCGCAGGGGTCGGGTGCAGCGCCATGGCGAGTTGGACCACTCCCATCGGCCTGGCGAGCAGACCACGGATCTCCGTCCCCAGGTGCTGGATATTGGCGACCCGCACGACCGTCGGCCGAGTGGGAACCGACATCTCCGACGTCAGCGGCCTGAGCAGACGGACGATCTCGTCGACGACGAACTGATGTTCGCTTCGATCCTTCGCACTCCCGAGAAGCGCACGCGCCGACTTCGCATCGTCGATCGAACCGCTGCCACGCACCGCACTGCCCGCCAGCGGAAACGATCGGATCGATTCGCCCCGCCGCTCGACGAGCAGCTCTGGACTGGCGCCCACGAACGCACTCCCGTTCTCCGCCCACCCGTACGTGAACGCGTCCGGAAACCGTTCCCGAAGCAAGGCGACGACGTCGAACGGTCGGACCTCGTCGAATGCCAGCGTCACCGACCGCGCCAGCACCACCTTGGACAGGAGCCCGGAGCCGATCGTCTCTCGTGCCCGTTCGACCATTGCCGCCCACACGTCGGACTCGGGATCCCTGGCCGTCACCCGTCCGGCCGGCGCCGGGGTTTCTCCCGGATGTTCGAGCCGGCTGAGCATCGCCGGCATCTCCTCCTGCCCCGGAGCGACATGAAGCCGACCTCCTGCCTCTCCCTTGACCAGGGTCACCGCCGGCAGGACAACGCTTCCGGCCCTCCTGGAACCGTCGAACGGAAACGCGAAGAAGAGCCTTCCCTCAGAGGGAGGCCGGGCCAAGAGATCGTCGCTGCGCCAGGCCACACCGACCCCGACCGCCTCCTCCCGGCGTCCGAAGTAGAAGACGGGAAAGCCGGCCCGCGACGCGGAACGAGCGAGATCGATCGGCTGCACCGCACATGGCACCGACAGGCCCGCCGTCAAACCGGTCGCGACATCGTTGGGAAAAAGCATGGAACCGAGTCTACGAAGCCAGGAACGACACGATCTGCGCTGCGACGAGACCCGGCCGCTCCATGGGGGCGAAATGCGAAGTGCTCGGCAGTATCTCGTACCGTGCGTTCGGAATCAGCGCAGTGAACTCGGCGATGTAGGCGGCCGTGAATGCGGCGGACTGCTCGCCGGCAAGCACCAGAACCGGCAGGTCCAGCTCCCCCAGGCGCGCGTAGACGCCGTGAGTGATGCCGCCGCGGTACATCTCCGCCTCGACCTCCGGCCGGCACTTCAGCCGCCAGACACCGTCTCTCTCGACAAGACCTCCGCGCACGTAGGCTTCGAGTGCACGCCGATCCCAGGATGCGAACGGTCTGCGGTAATGTTCGACCGCCTCATCGAAGCTCGTGAATCCGTCCCTACGCCGCAAGGCGCCCTCGATGAGCAGAAGCAGTTCCTTCCTCCCAAGCGCGGGCGGGAAGATCACCGGCTCGATCAGAACGAGGCCGGCGAACCTGCCGGGAGTAAGCAACTCGGCCATGGCGAGCGCGGTCCCACCCATCGAATGCCCGACGCCGACGACCGGCCCGGAGATCCCCGAGATGACCTCGAGGGCGTGCCTGGCGAGATCCCACCAGTCAGCCGGAACGAGAGTGGGCCCGGCGTCGCCGTGTCCCGGTGCATCCCAGGCGATGATCGATCGGTCCTCTCCGGCGGAACGCAGCTCGGCGATCACGGGCGCCCAGATCTCCTTACAGAACCCCGTAGCGTGGGCGAGGGCGAGCCAGCCGCGCCCCGATGCAGGCCAACGCTCAGTCAAGCGTCGTCCACGTCGAAGGTGATGTGTGATACGACCCTGACAACCCCGTCGATGCGCCGAATCAGCTCCTCCAACAGGCGGGCGTCGGTCGCCGTCGGCACTGCGCCCGAGACTTCGACGACCCCGTCCTTGACCGTCACGTCGATGCTGTCGGCCTCGAGGAGCAGCACCCTTCGGATGATGTCCTCGCGGATCTCGTCCTCGATGACGTCGTCCGGACGAGTGAACACGGCCACGACATCTGCCCGGCTGATGATCCCGATCAGCTTGCCCTCGGCGCCCACGACCGGCAGCCGCTTGACATGATGGTGCGCCATGACACGAGCCGCTTCGGTGACGCTCGCTTCAGGAAAGATCACGACGGGATCCCTGGTCATCACCTCGCCCACCGTCTCCGCGTCGACGACGGAGTCACGGTCTTTGAGCATCGCGTCGAGCAACCGTCGCCGTGAACGGTCGGCTTCGCGCTCGAGGAAGTCGGCTTCGGTGATGATTCCGACGAGTTCGCCTGATTCGCCGAGGACCGGCAGGCCGCTGACACCTGATCGCACCATCGTGCGAGCGGCTTCCTTCAGCGAGGCCGAAGGGCTCGTCGTCAGTACATCCATGGTCATGATGTCGAGCACCCTCATTCGAACGGTGCTTTCACGACCAGAACATCACACGGCGAGATGTGCACGATCCTGTGACTCGTGCTGCCCAACACCAGCGCTGCGAGCTCGCCCCTCCCCCGGGAGCCGACAACGATCAGGTCCGCCTTCACCTTCTTCGCGTACTCGACGATCGCGTCCGCCGGGTACCCATCCAGGTCGACTCGCTCCATGTCCACCGGCGCTCCTTCGATCACTGGGTCGATGACGTTCCACACCATCTGCCGTTGCGCCTGCTCCAGCGATGCGAGGTCGGTGGGCACCTGGCTCAGGGCGCCGAGGAGGCTGCTGGGAATGTGCATCACGTGCACCACGTGCAGCTGTGCGCCCCACGCATCGGCGAACTGGATCGCCCTCCGAAGCGCCACGATCGAACGATCGGATCCGTCCGCTCCAACAACGATGATCATGACTATGCATCTCCCCACTGCTCGGGCGCGTATTCCCGCTCCCGTTTGGCCGCCAGGCGAGCCGAGAACGCGGCCGCTTCCGTCCGCCGGCTCATCCCGAGTTTGTTGAGCAGGTTCGAGACGTAGTTCTTGACCGTCTTCTCGGCCAGGAACAGCTCCTCTGCGATCTCCCTGTTCGTGAGACCGTTCGAGATCAGATCCAGGATCTTGCGCTCCTGCGGTGAGAGGCGCGCGATCAGCGGGTCGGTCGGCTCGTCGCCTCGGATCCTACGAAAGACCTGCTCGGTCATCGTCGGATCGAGCAGCGACTCTCCTGCCCCGACCCGACGGATACTGTCGATGAGTTGACGCGCGTCGACCCTCTTGAGCACGTAGCCGGCCGCCCCGGCAACGATCGAGGCGAACAGCGCCTCCTCGTCGGCGAACGACGTCAGCATCAGAACGCGTACGTCGGGCCACCGCGCCCTGATCTCTCGGCACGCTTCGATCCCGGTTCCGTCGGGGAGGCGAACATCCATCACCACCACTTCGGGGGAGTCGTATCCAACCCTCCGGATGGCCTCTTCGACCGTCCCGGCCTCGCCCACCACTTCGAGACCTTCCTCGCCTCCGAGGAGCATGACGAGGCCCTTCCTCACGATCTCATGGTCATCGACGATCAGGATCCGCAATCTGCATTCCTCCTCACCGCCTAAGGCTACCGGGTGATCGTTCTTGTCGCTGTCACATCAGCGGCCGGCAGCCGGCGGTCAACAGCCGGTGGGAGCCGCGACGCCCGCCCCACGGTCCGGGTATCCGATACCGGGTACCCGGGACGCCACTACCCTGTGTCCGTGGACCGATCGATGATCCCCGCCTCACGCCTCGCCGATCTGATCGGTGCCGCAGCAGCGGTGACCGGACAGACCGAGCTGACGGCAGTGCTGGAGACCGTCGTCGCAACGGCAAAGGATCTCACCGGTGCACCGTTCGGCGCACTCGGCGTCGTCAGTGAGAAAGGGCAGCTGATCCAGTTCGTCCATCAGGGCGTCCCGGAGGAGGTGGTCGAGATGATCGGCGGCCCGCCGCAAGGCAAAGGATTGCTTGGCGCGGTCACGTGGCAGCCCGATCCGATCCGTCTCGACCATGCTCAGGCACATCCGCGAGCGAGTGGGTTCCCCGATCACCACCCGCAGTTCGAAGGCTTCCTCGGCACATCGATCCGCATCGGCGACGACGTCTTCGGCAATCTCTACCTGGGAGCATCCGACGGCGGCTTCACCGAACAGGACGAGACGCTGATTCGCGCACTGGCCCTCATCGCGGGGTCCGCCATCTCCACGATCCGGCTCCAGGCGCGTCTCCGCAGGGCGGCAGTCCTCGAGGACCGCCAGCGTATCGCGCGCGATCTGCACGACTCCATCATCCAGGATCTGTTCGCCGTCGGGCTGTCGCTCCAGGCGTTGACCTCCAAACTGCCCGACCAGGAGATGCGGACGAGCCTCGAAGAGGCGGCGTCGCATCTCGATGCATCGATCACCTCGTTGCGGCGGTTCATCTTCGACCTCCGCCCCGCGCCGTTGGGCGCACACAACCTCAAGGACGAACTCTCCGAGCTCCTCGGACGGCTCGCCGTACCGTACGAGGCGAGCATCGGGATCGGCGTCACCGGGCAGGTCGACGACCTGCCCGGCGAGATCGTCGAAGATACCCTCCAAATCATCCGGGAGGCGGTGAGCAACGCGTTGCGGCACTCCGGAGCGGACGTCGTGAGCGTCTCGGTGAGCCGCGGCATCGATCGGCTGGTCCTCGCGGTTTCCGATCGCGGGAAGGGCTTCGATCTCGATACCGTCACGCGGGGAATGGGTCTCGAGAACATCCAGAGTCGTGCCGAAGCGGCGGGCGGAGAAGCCGACATCAGCAGTCGTCCCGGCGCGGGGACGACGATCCGAGTCGTACTTCCGCTGTAGGCGGGCAGACCGCGCACGTCTTCTTGCGGAGAGTACGATTGCCCTGAAGCTCTCAAAGGACGCCATGCAGCTCGATGAACAATCCCAGAACACCGTCGTCCCACGGCTTCGCCGCATCGAAGGCCAGGTGGCCGGGATCATCCGCATGATCGAGGACGGTCGCGAATGCATCGAGATCCTCACTCAGGTGGCCGCCGCCTCGAAAGCTCTCGACAAGGTCGGATTCAAGCTTCTCGCCGCCAACCTCGCACGCTGCGTCCGTGACAATGGAGAGTTCGAAGACACGGCTTCTCTGGAAAAGCTCTTCATGACCCTCGCCTGAGAAGATCGGCGGGCTCGCTTCGCCCCGCCGCGGACGGCAACGATATCGGCACCGCTATCCTGGCTTCCGACTCGACCGGACATCGCCTGTCGCGTGCCATGACATGTCCGGCAGTCCCCGGTCGAGACGCTGCATGATGAGGAGGCCAAGACGTGGAGCACGAAGTTGCGACACTCGACGGCAATGAGGCTGCC
>BDSU01000015.1 GCA_002897675.1 bacterium BMS3Abin02
CAGACATCGTGCGTACGCGGATGTTCCTGACCGACGCGGGCGACGCCGACGAGGTGGGCAGGGCCCATGCCGAGATGTTCGGGGCCGCGGCACCGGTGGCGACGATGGTGGTCGTCGGCGGTCTCCTCGATCCCTCATGGAAGGTGGAGGTCGAGGCGGAAGCACTATTGGGGGGTTGACCGTGGCGTCTGATTGTTCCCGTGCCCGGCGAAGGTGTTACACTTCCGTCCGTTCCTCGTACCCCCTATTTGTGCGCGTGTGTGAATGAAGGACACCAAAACCATCATCGAAGAGTACGGTCAGCATGACAGTGACACCGGTTCGCCCGAGGTCCAGGTCGCGCTGCTCACCGAACGCATCAACCATCTGACCGAGCACCTGCGTGAGCACAAGCACGATCATCACGGCCGTAGAGGCCTCTTGATGATGGTGGGCCGACGACGTCGGCTGCTCAACTACCTGCGAAGGCAAGATGTGGAGCGATACCGCGCCGTGATCGCACGCCTTGGGTTGCGACGGTAGATTTGGAGGGAGGGACATCCGTCGCTCCCTCTCCGTTCGAAAACGGAACGGCCGGTCGGAGGCGGTTTCTCCGAATCCCAGAGAGGGATAATGACGACAAATGGGGATGTGAGTCCAGTTGTCAGTTGACAACCCTGTGCGAGAGGGCCGTCAACTGGTAATTGGTCCGCCTCCCCGGAAAGGGAGACACGCGTGTCAGAAACCATCGTACGCGGGTCAATAGGCGGCCGCGAGGTCGTCATCGGAACCGGCAAACTCGCCGGTCAAGCAAACGGTTCGGTAACCATGCGGACGGGCGATACCGCCGTTCTGGTCACCGCCACCGCCAACGAACGCCTTCGAGAGGGAATCGATTTCTTTCCCCTCACAGTCGACGTAGAAGAGCGCATGTATGCAGCGGGCAAGATCCCCGGATCGTTCTTCCGTCGTGAGGGCCGGCCCACCGAGCAGGCGATCTTGACCTGCCGGCTCATCGATCGTCCGCTGCGGCCATCGTTCGCCGACGGTTTTCGCTGTGAGACACAGGTCGTTTCGACGATCCTGTCCGTCGACGGGGAGAACCCATATGACATCATCTCGCTCAATGGAGCGTCCGCGGCGCTGATGATCAGCGGCATCCCGTTCGAGGGTCCCATCGGCGCGGTCAAGCTCGGGCTCAAGGATGGTCAATGGACCGTCAACCCGACCTACCAGGATCTCGAAGGATGTGTGTTCGAGCTGACGGTCGCCGGACGCCGTAATGGCCAGGGCGAAATCGACATCATGATGGTAGAGGCGGGCGCCACCGAGAACGGCCTGCGTCTCATCGCCGATGGACAGCAGCCTTCGGACGAGGACACGGTCACACGAGGCCTCGAAGAAGCCAAGGCACCGATAGCGGAGATCATCGATCTCCAGCTTCAACTCATCGGGCAGGTCGATGTTCCCGAGATCGAGTGGCCGGTCGCCGTCGACTACGACGACGAGCTGTACGCGCGGGTCGAGGCTGCAGCCGCCCCGAAGCTCGCAGACGTGGTCCGTATCGCCGGAAAGCACGAGCGGAACGTCGCGGAGCGTCGCGTCGCCGAAGAGGTCATCGCCGAGCTCGGCCTGGACGAAGAAGATCAGGCTGCGGCGAAGAAGGCGTTGAAGAAGATCGAGAAGACCATGATGCGTCGGCGGGTCGTCGATGAAGGTGTCCGTTTGGACGGACGCGGTCCGAGCGACATACGGCCGTTGCGCGCGGAGGTCGGCCTGGTGCCTCGCACGCACGGCTCCGGCCTGTTCGAACGTGGTGAGACCCAGGTGTTGAACATCACGACGCTCGGGATGCTCAAGATGGAACAGATGCTCGACACGCTTGCCATCGAGGAGAGCAAGCGGTACATGCACCACTACAACTTCCCGCCGTTCTCGGTCGGCGAGGCAGGATTCATGCGCGGCCCGAAGCGTCGTGAGATCGGTCATGGTGCTCTTGCCGAGAAGGCCGTGCTTCCCGTCGTTCCGACGACCGACGAATTCCCCTATGCACTGCGTCTCGTCTCCGAGGTGCTGTCGTCCAACGGGTCGACGTCGATGGCGTCGGTCTGCTCTTCGAGTCTGTCGCTCATGGATGCCGGTGTGCCGATCTCCGAGCCTGTCGCGGGTATCGCGATGGGTCTGATCTCGGTCGATGGCAAGTTCGTCACGCTCACCGACATAATCGGCGCGGAGGACGCGCTCGGCGACATGGACTTCAAGGTCGCGGGAACCGCCGACGTAATCACCGCGTTGCAGCTGGACACGAAGATCGAGGGACTGCCATCCGCGGTCCTCGCGGGTGCCCTCCAGCAGGCGAAGGATGCTCGTCTGGCGATCCTGGATGTCATGCATGAGGCGATCGAAGGCCCGCGGACCGAGCTCAACGAGTGGGCTCCGAGGATCGAGGCGGTGCGGATCCCCAAGGACAAGATCGGTGAGATCATCGGTCCGAAGGGTAAGCACATTCGCGAACTCGAAGAGGAGACGGGGGCTTCCATCGAGATCGAGGAGGATGGCGCAGAAGGCATCGTGCGAATCGGATCTCCCGACGGTGACTCTCTTGCCGCTGCCAAGGAACGGGTTCTGCAGATGGCCTTTCCACCTGAGGCCGAGGTCGGCAAAGACTACGACGGAGAAGTCGTGAATATCACCAAGTTCGGTGCGTTCATCAACATTCTTCCCGGTCGTGACGGCCTGCTGCACATCTCCAAGATCGACGCGAAGCGTCGTGTCGACCGTGTCGAGGACTACCTGGCATTGGGAGACAAGGTGAAGGTCGTCGTGCGCGAAGTCGACCGGATGGGGAAGGTCAACCTGGACCTCGCCGCCGAGATCGAGCCGAAGCCGGATGCCAAGCTGGGCGCAGAGCGCCACGGCAACGACCGCGGCGGTGATCGTGGCCGTGGCGGTGATCGTGGCCGTGGCGGTGACCGTGGCGGTGGCCGTGGCGGTGACCGTGGCGGTGACCGTGGCGGTGACCGTGGCCGTGGTGATGATCGTGGCCGTGGCGGTGATCGTGGCCGTGGTGATGACCGTGGCCGTGGTGATGACCGTGGCCGTGGCGGTGATCGCGGCAATGAGCGTCGTGACGGCCGTGGCGGTGATCGTGACCGTGGCGGCGATCGCGGCGCAGATCCAGGTCGTGGAGACCGTCCTCGGCGCAAGGTCGTTTCCTTTGAAGAAGAGTTCGAGAAGAGAGACGATTCCTAGGAGACTGCATCTCGAAGAATGGCGGGCCATCGTGGCCCGCCATTCTTTCTATCCGAAACCCATGCGGTCCGTTTCGGCCCGGATCCAGGTGACTGCTCTCCGTGAGTGGCCGAGGAGCCAGGACCCGAGCCACGATCCGAGGAACCCGGTGACGATGCCGCCGAGCACATCGGTCGGGAACCACACTCCCTCGATGATTCTGGCCACACCGAGGACGATTCCCGCGAGACCGATGGTGATCGCCTACGGACGATGAGCTGCGAACAAGGCGACGCGGGCTCCAACCACGATGGCGACCGGATGTGCAGGAAACGAGGGGTCGCGTGGACGGTAGATGAGCAGCCTGACTCCTTCGAGAGCGTCGAACGGTCGAAACCGCGGAACGAGGGTGTTCATCAGCTGGACGAAGATCGTCACCCAGGCCATCGTCAGGAGCACGCGAAGCACCGCGACCTGGAATTCCTTCGTTTCCTGTTCGTCCCTCCCCGCGAACCACAACCAGCCCAGAACGAGCACTCGGTTCACCACAGGTCCCTCGTGACGGAGTCTATGCCGTCGGTGGCCACCTACTCTTGACGTGTGCCCGAACTGCCCGACATCGTCGTCTACCTGGAGCTCTCGAGCGGCGCATCCTCGGAGTGCAGCTCGAGAGCATCAGGGTGGTCTCGCCATCGGTGCTGCGGACCTATGACCCGCCGATCGGCGAAGTCGAAGGACGTCGTGTCGAAGGTCTGCACCGGATCGGCAAGCGCATCGCTTGGCGCATGGAAGCCGACCTGTTCGTCGTGATCCATCTGATGATCGCCGGTCGGCTGCGATGGAGGAATCCGGGGATTGCGGTTCCGAAGAGGGTCGGCCTGGCCGCTTTCGACTTCCCCGACGGCACGCTGGTCTTCACGGAGGCATCTCAGAAGAAGCGAGCTTCGCTCCACCTGTTGCGCGGCGAGGAGGAAATCGTCGCGATCGATCCCGGTGGCCTGGAGCCGCTCACGATGACTCTCGAGGGGTTCTCTGAGGCGCTGTACCGTCAGAACCGAACACTGAAACGTGCCCTCACCGATCCGAGGACGCTGAGCGGCATCGGGAATGCGTACTCGGACGAGATCCTGCACCGGGCGCGCCTTTCGCCGCTGAAGCTCACGGAGCGGCTCGACAGTGGCGCGATCGTTGCACTCTTCGATGCCACTCGCGCCGTGTTGACCGATTGGACGGACCGTCTCCGAAGAGAAGTGGGGGAGGGCTGGCCGGAGAAGGTCACGGCCTTCAGACCGGAGATGGCAGTCCACGGCAAGCACGGGGAGCCGTGCCCCGTGTGCGGTTCCCCTGTGCAGCGGATCGTGTACGCAAGCAACGAGACGAACTACTGCGCCACATGCCAGACGGACGGGAGGTTGCTCGCCGATCAAGCCAGATCCCGGCTCCTCAAGGGAGACCGGCCGAGGCGGATCGAAAACCTCGGCGGCTGAAAGTGTGATAGTCGGTCGTCCGGGAGCCCCTAACATCGAGTAGGACAGAAGGAACAGCATGTCGGCCGCGATTCGAACCGAGAAGCTCACGAAGTACTACGGCAAAGAGCGCGGTGTCGTCGACCTGGACCTCGAAATCGCCGAGGGGGAAGTGTTCGGCTACCTCGGGCCCAACGGTGCGGGCAAGACCACGACGATCCGGCTTTTCCTCGATCTCCTTCGCCCGACGACGGGAAGTATCGAGGTGCTGGGAGAGAGTCCGCGCTCTGTAGAGACACGAAGAACGATTGGGTATCTGCCTGGCGAGCTGGCGCTGTATGAGCACATGACCGTCAAGAACCTGCTCACGTACCTTGCCAACCTGCGGGGACTGCGCGGCCTGGGTGGCGCCGGAGAGTTCGCCGAACGTCTCGAGCTCGATATGACCCGCAAGATCGGCGACCTGTCGTCCGGCAACAAGCAGAAGGTCGGGTTGGTGCAGGCATTCATGCATAGGCCGAGCCTGCTCATTCTCGACGAGCCGACCGGCGGCCTCGATCCGCTCATGCAGCAGGAGTTCTATCGGATGATCCGCGAGGCGCGTCGAGAAGGACGCACGGTGTTCCTATCCTCGCACACGCTCTCGGAGGTCGAGCGTATCGCCGACCGGGTCGGCATCATTCGGGATGGCAACCTCGTCGTCGTGGAGAGTTTGGACTCGCTCAAGGCGCGGGCGCCGCGGCGTATCGAGCTGCACTTCGCGTCTCCGGTGCCGCCGGAGCACTTCAGAGCGCTGGAGAACGTCGAGAATGTCGTGGTGGATGACGGTATCGTCTCGTGCCGGGTCGTGGGATCGGTCGATCGGCTCATCAAGGCGGCCGCGGAGTTCGAAGTCACCAACATCATCAGTCATGAGGCAGATCTCGAAGAGCTCTTCCTCGGGTACTTCCGGGGTGACGGCGATGCTGCGTAGCGTGTTCACCAAGACGATGCGAGATCGCCGCAAGGCCATGCTCTGGTGGATCTCCGGCTCGGCCGCGTACATGCTGGTGATCGTCCTCACCTGGTCGGCCTTCAACGATCCGGGCCTGCAGGAATCCTTGAACAAGCTCATGGAGGCGTATCCCCCCGAGATGCTCGCCGTCGTCGGTATGAGTCCGGGGCAATCGATGTTGTCCCCCGTCGGGTATTTGACGGCTGAGGCCTTCGGCTGGATGGTGCCGCTGTTGCTGCTGATCCTTGCTTCGGGGATGGGTGCCCGGGCGATTGCGGGGGAAGAGGAGGCCAAGACGATGGACCTGCTGCTCTCCAACCCGATTTCAAGGACATCGGTGGTGGTGCAGAAGATGCTCGCGATGCTGGTACTCGTCGCGCTGGTTGGCGTTGCGATCTTCCTCGGGATCGCAGTTGGCGTCTCGGTTGTGGGGATGGACATCTCTGTGGCATATCTGGGCGCCGCCACTCTCCAGGCAGTGATGCTTGGTCTCGGATTCGGAGCGCTGGCCCTTGCGCTCGGTGCCGCAACGGGCAACCGCGGTCTTGCCCTGGGTGTTGTCTCGGCCGTTGCGCTGGCCACCTTCCTCGTCCAGTCGATCGGTCCGCTCGCGGACTGGCCGCGATGGTCCCAGAAGCTCTCGCCGTTCTACTACTACGCGGCGCACAGACCTCTGGAGAACGGCCTTTCTTGGGGAGACCTCGGAGTACTCACCACGATCGTCGTCGTACTGGTTACCGTCGCGGTGCTGCTGTTTGCCCGAAGGGACGTACGAGTATGAAGCATGATCTCTATACGGATGTGGAAGAGAGCGTTCGTGAGTCGCTGTTCGGATTCCGTCGAGACCGCAAGGTGCGTGGTTTGCGCGTCGACGACCATGTTTGGCAGTACGTGTCGTATGGCGCAGGCGATCGGACGATTCTGTTTCTGCACGGGATGGGTGGCGCCTACGACATCTGGTGGCAGCAGCTCGAAGCGTTTGCCGATCGGTTTCGTGTCGTGTCGGTCACCTATCCCGATGTTGCGACCCTCGCCGGCCTTCGGCGCGGCGTCCTCGCGATTCTGGACGCCGAGAGGGTCGATCGGTTCGGTGTCGTGGGCACGTCCCTGGGTGGGTACTTCACGCAGTACCTCGTCGATCATGACGCCGACCGGATCGATCATGCGGTACTTGCCAACACGTTCCCCCCGAATGACGTCATCGCCGCCGAGAACGCCCGGACGGCAGCCATCGCGCCGTACCTGCCGGAGAGACTCGTCATGGGTGTTTTTCGCAAGCGCGTGGCGGAAGGCGCCGTGCCGGCCGCCGGCGATTCATCACTGGTGCGGGCCTATCTGTACGAGCAGTCGTACGGGCTGATGTCAAAGGCACAGTTCATGGCGCGGTATCAATGTGTGATCGAGCAGTTCGACCCGGTCGAACTTTCGATGCCGGTGCTGATCATCGAATCTGACAACGACCCTCTGGTGTCTCGTGGTCTGCGCGAGAAGCTTCGACGTACCTATCCGAACGCAGAGACCCACACGTTTCACAAGACAGGGCACTTCACCTATCTGAACGAACCTGTGGCGTACACACGGGTGCTGGCCGAGTTCCTGGAACGGCAGGACTGAGTCGGGTCGCGAGCGTTTAGGCTGCACGGCGACCGTTGTCCTGGAGGTTCGTCGTGAAGTTCGGTGTTTCCATGTTTCCTACCGATCAGGCGATTCAGCCGGTCGATCTCGCGAGGGAGGTGGAGGCTCGCGGGTTCGAGTCGATGTGGTTCCCGGAACACAGTCACATTCCGGTGAGTCGTCGCACCCCGTGGGGAGGCGTCAAGGACGCTTCACCACTGCCCGAGTACTACGCCCGAACCCACGACCAGTTCGTGGCCCTCGCCGCCGCAGCCGCCGTGACCACGACGCTGAAACTGGGTACCGGGATCACCCTGGTTGCCCAGCGCGACCCGATTTGGCTCGCGAAGCAGGTTGCGTCACTGGACACGATCTCGAATGGCAGGGTGCTGTTCGGGATCGGCTACGGCTGGAACAAGGAGGAGATGGCAGACCACGGTGTCGCCTATCTCGCGCGACGAGCAATCCTGCGGGAGAACATCCTGGCGATGAAGGAGCTGTGGACCCGGGACGTCGCCTCTTTCGACGGTGAGCACGTTCGCTTCGAGCCGAGTTGGCAGTGGCCGAAGCCGGTCCAGAAACCTCACCCGCCGATCATCCTCGGGGGCGCCGCCGGCCCGCGGACGTTCGGCGACATCGTCGAGTTCTGTGACGGTTGGATGCCCATTGTCGGACGCCACGATCTGTTCGACAAGATCGACGTGCTCCAGGAGGCGGCCGCTGCCGCGGGAAGGGATCCGATCGAGCTGACCGTGAGCGGAGCGAAGCCCGAGCCGGCGGTGATCGAGCGGTTCGCAGAGGCCGGTGTTTCCCGCGTGGTGCTCGGCATCCCTCCGAGAGCCGCCGACGACGTGCTGCCCCGGCTCGACCGCTACGCGGCGCTTCTGGATGAGCTCGGTGGGACGTGAGCCCAATCCGGGCGCGCCGCTCTGTCCGCCCGGAGTGGATGATCTGCCGTGTTTCGAGGTCGAATCGGTGAGGGTGGACCTGGTCGGTCGGACCCGGTCAGGGTGGGTCGGGCCCGCCGTGCGGTTTGCGGAAACGGAGTCTTGCCGGCGGGCTGTCATGGTCGATGGTGTAGCCCATGCCGTGGATGACGACGTGGTGGTGGTACCAGCAGAGTGTGGTGAGGTTGTCCGGGTCGGTGCGTCCGCCTTGCGAGTATGGGACGATGTGGTGGGGTTGGAGGCGGTAGCGGGAGGTGCACCCGTCTGCGGTGCAGGCGGCGCCGTCGCGATGCAGGATGGCCCGGCGGAGTGCGGGGGAGACGGTTCGGATGCGTCGTCCGACGGCCAGCGGAGTGCCGGACGATGTGAGGATCGTTTCGATGCGGGTGTCACAGAGTAGTTCGTCGAGTGCCGACGGTCCGATCCGCGTTCCGCTGTCGAGGGTGACGCCGGTCTCGTTGTTCGTGCGGGACGCTTCTTCGGCGTCGATGAACACGGTGAGCAGCGGTGTCGAGTCGGTTTGTCCTGCGGTACCGGTGAGTGAATCCTGACAGACCGCGGTGAGGGCGTCTGCGTGGCGTTGCCCTCTGGATCCCCGGGTCCCGTCCGGCAGGGCCGGGAGCGTGTCGCCACGTCGGGTGAGGGCGGCTTCGACGATCGCCCCGTCGACTCCCGGCAGGAGTCCCCAGAGGCGCCACGCAGTCAGATCCAGATTCGGTTGCATGGCCAAGTACCGGTCACAGGCTGTTTGGTGTTCCTGATCCCGGGTGAGACGATGCGCCCGAGAGACTTCACGGCGCAGCCCGGCGATATCGAACCGCCTGGCGGCGCCGAACGGGTCGGTGATCCCGGTGGCGGCGTATCTGCACAGCTCGACGGCCCGGTCGAACGTCACCTCACCGGCAGCCAACGCCTCGCTCACAGCCGGAGTATCCATCACGGTACGTGACGCGCGCACCAATGCCGTGGCGGTCTCGGGAGCGACATCCAGACGACTCGCCGTCCACTCGACCATCGAACGGCAGCCGTCGCCCAATGGGACCTGAAAGCGATCCAACTCGGCCAGCAGTGTCATTTGGCGTGCACGCACCCGGCCGATGTGTAGCTCGAGATCGACGATCTCCTGCTCCATCTGATCGATAGTCGCTTCTTGCTCCATACCCGCACCGTATCACCCGGGTGTGACAGAAAACGACCGACAACGATAGAAAACGAAAGAAAAGCTACGGTGTGAGCACTGCCCGGATCTCGGTGACCGGATACGGAGTGCTCGTGCTGATCGCAGCCGGATTGCCGGCGAACGGGATCGGAGTGGACCATGCTCCGCCGGGGAGTTGCCGCCAGCGGTACGTGCCGTTCCATCCGGCAGTGAACGTGACCGTGTAGTCGCCTTTGCGCTCGTAGCGATGCGTGGCCGCCGCGCTGTGGGGGAGGTCGTCGCTGCTTCCCGGCGTGGTCGAAGTGACGATCGTTCCGTCTCCCATGTCCCATGTGAATGCCTCGAGAATCGCCCACGCCTCGATCTGCATGGTGATGCCGGATCCGGGATCGGTGAAGGTGAGCGTGAACGGGGGAATCTCGGTACCGCCCTCATACCAGAGCCACGTGTCGAGGCCGGTGAGACCTTCGGTGAGTGGGCTCTTGACGGTCTCCCCGGGCGGGGCGCGCCTGCGAATCTCTTCGCCGAGGTCGATGCCGTCGAGGGGATGTACGCAGTAAGCGACGTCGGGGACGAGGTTGTCGGCGGCGAAGACGGCGGGGCTTCCGTCCGAGCGGGCCGGGGAGTAGGGTACGACATCGCCGGGCCCGAAGTACCAGCCGTAGTCGTAGGCGGTAACAGAGCTTCCGAACAGTTCGCCGTCAAGCCAATGAAGCAGACGGAGCACCCGGGGACTCCCATCAGGGCACGAGGTTATCCTTTCTATCTTCCATCCCTTGCCGTAGTCGAGCCACTCCTGGAGGAGGTGGCCCCGGCCAGGGGAGCCCCCGCCTGCCTCGCACCGGGCGATCAACTCCGGGTCTCCAAGCCAGTCACAGCTGCCGGTCGCGACAACGTTGGTTTTCTGGGCCATGACTCCAGGAGTAGCAAGAAGAAGTGCGACAAGGAACACTGTCTGCCACCTCATTAGCCGTCACCCTTCGGGTAGATCGGTTCATTGCGAAGCGTCGCAGAGACACGCCACGCCTCGTCAGATCCCACAATGAACTCAATCGTCCAGACGAGAGCTCGAAGTGAATCCGTCATCAGCACGAGGTCGGAGTTTCCGAGCAGATCTGTGCTGCCGTAGCGGGTCGTCACGCTCAGCTGGACTGTCCCGTCCCGAGGTTGACTTGTCTCGTAGGCGAATCTGGCTTCCCTGAGCACAAACGTCTCGGTCAGTCCCTCGTAGTGGGCGTCCTGGTCGAGCAGATCCTGAATCTCTGCGAGGGTGTCACGCATCTCGACGCTGCCTGGTTCAATCACCGTCGCCAGGATCTCCTCGGTCACCTGGTCGGGGTGCTCCAGCGCCCAGTTGCGGACCGCGAAGTAGCCCTCGACGAGCGGGAGGAAATCCTCGATCTCGTACCCGGTCGGCACCATGTCGACACTCGGCGGCCCATCGGCCGGCGCGGGCGTTGTCGACGGCGAAGGCGCCGTGGTCGTCGGGGTCGTGGTCGTCGTGATCGATATGGGCGCAGTGGTCGAGGGTGAGCGAGTGGACGGAGTGATAGCCGGCGGGGGTGCGGTCTCGACGGTGCTCGAGCAGGCGACGAAGAGCCCCAGCAACGCCACGACGGCGAGTTCCCGCATGCCCCTCCTCCCTGGCCTCAAAACCTAGCAAGCGACCTCGTAGTTTTCCACTGAACTCTAAACTATCATAAACAGTGGCCAAAGACAACAAAGAATGCTAAAGACTCGGCGCCCGGCGATGGAAGGCGCAGGCTCGGCACATTCTGTCTCCAGAGGCTCGATGCCACCGGTAGCTTCAGGGTCGACAGAAGTGTCTCCGATACTCTGCTCGGCATGCGGCGCTGAGAACAGGCCGGACCACAAGTTCTGTGCGGAGTGTGGCCCTTCGCTCGCGCCGGTATGTCCTTCGTGTGGCGTCGAATCACCGGCTGGCGCTCGCTTCTGTCCGTCGTGCGGATCGGCACTCGGGGCCGGGACGTCCGAGGATACGGCCGAACGAGCCGAGCTGTTCACCGACCACACAGGTTGGGGTGGTGGGAAGCGGAATGCTGCGACCATCGCACTTGTCCCGCTCTCCGACGGAGATATGGCAACACTGCTCACCGCGATGCCTCCCCGGTCGGTCGTGCCCGCCGAGGCCCGGCAGGCGATCCTCGAGCGGCGCGGCGGCAACCCGCCGTATGCCGCCGAGTTCGTTCGGTACGCGGCAGATCGGGACATGATCGACGATCTGAGCACCGGCGATGGGTGCTCTATCGACCTGCCTTGGACGGATCGAGCAGCGCCAAAATCCCGTTCGCTCCGATCGGCTCGAAGAT
>BDSU01000016.1 GCA_002897675.1 bacterium BMS3Abin02
GGCCGGAACGGAGCATCTCGACTCTCTCGGCGCTCCGCTCACCGACGGCGACATCGTGGCCCAACGACGACAGCCCAACGGCGGTGGCCAACCCGACGTATCCGGCTCCGATGACAGCTACCTGCATCCGCCAGAGGCTACTCGCCTAGATCCGGAGTCAGTTGAATGATGCTGGTACCAGGTGCCAGGTACTTCGTGCCTCGTATCGCGACCTACCCGGCCCTGAGACCGGAAGGCGAGCGTCGCGGCTCGTGCTGGGAGCCGGCTTCCTGACTGAGCTCCTCGACAACGTCGAGATGCGTGCCATGCAGCGTTCAACGGGCTTCCGGGATCAGGCAGCGGGTGCGTCACTGCCGACGATGACGATGGCGTCGACACCGGTCGGGACCGAGCCGGGAGTGACCTCACCGAACCCGAGTGTCGTCTGAACGGCCCGTGCGAGCGCAAGACGATCGGAGCGCGCGATGATCACCGTCGCGGCGAAGTCCTTCGATTCGGCATCGCCAACCTCCACGATCTCGAATTCACTCGAATCGAGTGCCGCCGCCGCCGTTGCCGCAGAACCGGCGACACCGTTGCCATTGAGCACCTGGATGCGGATCGGCCCATCCGCTGCGGATGCCAGGGGCGATCCCGTCGCGAACGCCGCGAGGACTTGCGTCGCGTCGGGCTCCTTTGGAAGCTGGTACGAGCGGTCGTCGATCGTCTTGCCGTAGGTCGGCAGCGTCGCCGCGTCGATTTGTGCCGGGTCGATCGAGCGCATCGCCCATACGAGCTCGAGCATGCTCCGCTGCGTGAGCAACGCATCGACGGTGAGCGATCCGGCCATGGCCTGGACGAGATTCGACGCGTCGGCGATCGTTGCCGGACGCTTCATCTCGGCGAGGACCGTCAGGATGAGCTGTTGCTGTCGCCGCATCCGGCCGATGTCGCTGGCGTCCACCGAGATCCACCGGCCCCCTTGGAGTTCCTGGTAGGAACGTGACCGGACGTAGGCGAGTGCCGCGGCTCCGTTGAGTCGCTGTGCCCCTGCGTCGACGTTCAGCCCGGATTTCAGGTCCCGAGCAGGATGGGGGAAGTTGATGACCACACCCCCCAATTCGTCGACGATCGCGGCAAACCCGACGAAGTTGATCTCGATGTAGTGGTTGATATCCAGGCCCGTGGCCTGCCGCACCGTGAGGACCATCAGTTCGCTGCCACCGAACGCGAACGCCGCGTTGATCCTGTTGGTCCCATAGCCTTCGATGTCGACCTCGAGGTCCCGGGGGATGGACAACACCTGCAGGCGGCCGTCACCCGGATAGGTCTTGACGAGCATGATCACATCCGCTCGCTGACCGGGAAAGTCGCCGAAGTGGGTTCCGAGGTCGTCGGTGACTCCCTCTCTGGAGTCCGAGCCAATGATGAGGAATGTCACTGCGGGGCTCTCCGGTGTGCCTCCCGTGTCGGCACTTCCCACATCGGGCTTGGTGGTCGGTGTCAGTGCCTGCACGACATCGCTATCCCTGGTCAGGTTGTCCTCGATGGTGTCGGACACGTGTTTGACGATCAGCGCCGATGCGAGAGCGCCGATGCCGACCACGATGACAACGGCAACAACGGCGCGGCGCACCCACGTCCCCACACGGGAACGTGACGACAGAACAGGGGGAGAAGAGGGATCCGCCATGGGCCGTGTCAAGAATAGCGCGCCGGCGAGCGACCGACTCCGTCGCTGCGCCGAGAGGTCACCGAACTTCGCGAACTTCCCCGGACGTGAGGGCAATGAGACCGGCATGCGCCTCGACGAGCAGTCGTCCTTCATCGTCGACCGTCACGACGCGACCGGCACCGTTGGGTTTCCAGGTGACCCGAAGCCCGATCGTGAGGCATGCCACCCGATACTCCTCGATTCCCCACCCGTCCGGACCCCGATCCGCACGCGAGAGAAGCGCGTCCGCCCACCGGCCCGCGTACTCGGCGCTCGCCTCCGCTCCGGGGTCATCGCTGCACACCGCACCGAAACCGGAAGGAGCTTCGGGCCACCAGAGATTGACGCCCAGACCCACCACGACCAGATCTTCTCCGCTCTCAGCGAGCAGGCCGCCGGTCTTTCGACCACCGACGACGAGATCGTTGGGCCACTTCAGGTCGAAACCAAACACGTCGCGCGCCGCCAGCCCCGCAGCCAGCGAGAGCCTCGGCCATGTCGGTCGTGGCCAGTCAGGCGTGAACGCAAGCGACGCGGCCACCGCCCGGGGCGCGTTCTCCCAGCGCCTCCCCGACCGGCCTCGACCGGCCTTCTGGCGGCCGGCAACGACCAGCAATGGCGTCCCTCGGTACCGGGACCGGGCCTCGTCCTGGGTGGAAGTCACCTCGTCGAGCAGCGTGAGAGCGTATCGTGTAGCCATTCCGTCCATCTCGGAGTCAAAGGGCAATCTACGCATGGGCACAGAAAAACGCATCGAGGATCTCCGCAGGCTGCAAGACGAAGCGATCCACTCGGGAAGCCGACGGGCGGTCGATCGGCAACATGAACTCGGCAAGATGACCGCGCGCGAGCGCCTCGAAGCCCTCCTGGACAAAGGATCCTTTCAGGAGATCGACATGTTCGTTCGGCACCAGGCGAGCGGCTTCGGCATCGAGGACAAGCGCCCGGCAGGCGACGCCGTCGTCACCGGCTGGGGGACGATCGACGCGCGGACCGTCTTCGTCTTCGCCGAGGACTTCACCGTGTTCGGCGGGTCGCTCGGTCGTGCCGTGAGCGACAAGATCGTCAAGGTCATGGACGCAGCCCTGCAGACCGGTGCCCCACTGATCGGGTTGAAGGACTCCGGTGGCGCCCGGATCCAGGAGGGCGTGGCGTCACTCGACGGCTACGGTCGCATCTTCGAACGCAACGTCCGGGCCTCGGGCGTCATCCCGCAGATCTCGGTCATCATGGGACCATGCGCAGGCGGCGCCGTCTACTCGCCCGCGATCACCGATTTCGTCTTTCAGGTGCAAGGTTCGAGCCACCTCTTCATCACGGGCCCTGATGTCATCCGGGCCGTCACCGGAGAGGAGATCACCTTCGAGGAACTCGGTGGTGCATTCGCCCACGCGGGCACATCCGGGGTCACCCACTTCGTGGCGTCCAGCGGTTCCGACGCCCTCGAACAGATCCGGTATCTGCTGTCGTTCCTGCCGCAGAACAACATGGAGTCGCCGCCCCACTACACGCCGAGCGACCGGGACGACCGTATCGAATCGGCGCTGGATTCGATCATTCCCGACTCGGCCAACCACCCCTACGACGTCGTCGACATCATCGAGCGCATCGTCGACGACGGCGAGTTCTACCAGGTGCACGAACACTGGGCGCAGAACATCGTCGTCGGTTTCTGCCGGCTCGACGGCTACAGCGTCGGCATCGTCGCCAACCAGCCCTCCGTGTTGGCCGGAACGCTCGATATCACTGCATCGATCAAAGGCGCCCGCTTCGTCCGCTTCTGTGACGCCTTCAACATCCCCCTCGTCACGTTCGTCGACGTCCCAGGCTTTCTCCCCGGTGTGGATCAGGAACACGGCGGCATCATCCGCCATGGAGCCAAACTGCTGTACGCGTACAGCGAAGCGACCGTTCCCCGGGTGACCGTGATCACCCGCAAGGCGTACGGCGGAGCGTACGTCGTCATGAACTCACGCGGCATCCGAGCCGACCTCGTCTATGCGTGGCCGTCCGCAGAGATCGCCGTGATGGGCGCCCAGGGTGCCGTGAACGTCGTGTTCCGTCGTGACCTCGCTGCCGCAGACGACCCTGATGCGAAACGGGCAGAACTCGTCGCGGACTACGAAGAGAAGTTCAACAATCCGTACCGTGCGGCAGAACTCGGACTCGTCGACGAGATCATCGAGCCGAGCCTCACACGACCGAAACTGATCAGGACGATGGAGATGCTGCGCACGAAACGCGAATCGCTGCCCGCGAAGAAGCATGGGAACATTCCCCTGTGAGTCCCAAGAACCCGCCTCCGCGGCCGATCAATGCCCTCCTCGTTGCGAACCGCGGCGAGATCGCGGTTCGCGTCCTTCGGTCGGCTCGGGAGATGGGAATACGAACGATCGCCGTCTACTCCGAACTCGACCGGGACGCCCTCCACACACAGGTCGCCGACGAAGCGTGGAACATCGGGCCTGCACCGTCGTCCGAGTCGTACCTCGACGCCCATCGCATCCTCCGGGTGGCGAAGGAGACGGGGGCGGATGCGGTCCATCCGGGCTACGGATTCCTTGCGGAGAACTCCGATTTCGCCCAGGCGGTGATGGATGCCGGCATGATCTGGGTCGGTCCACCGCCGGAGGCGATCATCATGATGGGCTCCAAGATCACCGCCCGGCAGGCGGCGACCAAGGCAGGAGTATCGGTGGTCCCCGGCACGACCGAACCCCTCGCCTCCACCGAGGAGGCGTTCACCGCAGCCGCCGAGTTCGGCTTCCCGGTCGCGGTCAAGGCAGCCCATGGCGGCGGTGGGAAAGGCTTGCGAATCGTCCACGACGCTTCCGAGCTGCAAGCCGCAGTCGAGGGAGCACGCAGGGAGTCCGAGGCGTATTTCGGTAGCTCCGAGCTGTACGTCGAAAAGTACATCGAGGAGCCGCGACACATCGAGGCGCAGATCTTCGCCGATGACCATGGGCACACCGTTTTCCTGGGCGAACGCGACTGCTCGTTGCAGCGCCGCCACCAGAAACTCATCGAGGAGACTCCCGCTGCGGGCCTCGCCGACCGCCTTCGAAAGGCGATCGGACGCTCCGCGATACAGATTGCGAAAGCCTGCGATTACCGCGGAGCCGGGACAGTCGAGTTTCTCGTCGACAAGGAAGACAACTTCTACTTCCTGGAGATGAACACTCGCCTGCAGGTGGAGCACACCGTCACCGAGATGGTGACGGGCATCGATCTCGTCGCAGAACAGCTCAGAGTTGCGCGCGGAGAGCCCTTGTCATTCACTGCTCCGAAGCGTTCCGGCCACGCCATCGAGTTCCGTATCAACGCGGAAGACCCTGCCCACGGTTTCTTGCCGAACCCCGGCCACATCGTCGACTATCGCGAACCCGCCGGTTTCGGAGTACGGGTCGACTCCGGGGTGACGGCAGGTTCGGAGATCAGCCGCTACTACGACACACTGATCGCCAAACTCATCACCTGGGGCCGAACCAGAGAACAGGCGATCGCGAGAGGGAAACGAGCCCTGCGCGAGTTCCGAATCGTCGGTGTCCCGACCACGATCCCAGCACATTTGAGGATGCTGGAGAACGATACGTTTCTGAAAGGCAAGCACCACACGGCCTTCGTCGAGAACAGCCTCGACTTCTCCGATCTGGTGCAGTCCGTCGCCCCGCCGCTCGCAGAAGAGGAAGCGCTCGCACGCAGAGACATGACGGTCGAGGTCTCCGGCCGTCGGTATACGGTGACGTTCTGGGCCCCGGAACTTCCGACTGCGATCGGCGGGCGCCCGCGCCGAAAACCCCCGAAGCTCGCTCGTGCCGCGATGCTGTCCTCCGACGACGCAGGGATCATCACCGCTCCGATGCAGGGAACCATCGTCAAAGTCCACGTAGAAGCCGGTGATCACGTCAGAAACGGCGATGCACTCTGTGTCCTCGAAGCCATGAAGATGGAGAACGAGGTACGAGCCCCCGTCGATGGTGAAGTCATCGAGATCAAAGTCCGCCCCGGTGACACCGTTTCGCCCGGACAGATCATCGCGATCATCCGGTAGCCACACCCTCTTTGCTCTCTGCCACCCCATCAGAGGGGAAGCAAAGAACGACCCGCGGCGCTCTTCCTTCCCCTCGCAGGGGAAGTACCCGAGCGAAGCGAGGGGGATGGGGCCTCTTTCCTTCCCCTCGCAGGGGTCTGGCTCCGGCTGCGCCGGTCCTGGTACACCCCCATCGCCTCGAAGACTCGGCACTTCCCCCTGAGGGGTCTGGCTCCGGCTGCGCCGGTCCTGGTACACCCCCATCGCCTCGAAGACTCGGCACTTCCCCCTGAGGGGGAAGCAGAGACAAGAAGTACCCGAGCTCGTCCGCCGCCTGAAGCGCCGCCTCGCGGCCGACATCGCCGACCCTGCCCGGACCCCGCATATCGAGCGAAAGCAGAGACTTGGAGACGCCCACTCGTTTCGCCCCACGAGGATCGTCGGCCGTCTCGAGAGGAGGGTCCATCTCCCGCCGGCATTACGATACGAGCCATTGGAACGTTCCACATCATGCTGTAGGCTGTCATCCTCGGGGAGATGGAGCAGACATGAGCGGATCGTATCCGTCGGTACGGTGGGGCGTGCTGGGAACGGGCTCGATAGCCCAAGGTCGTGTCATTCCTGCGCTCCAGGGTGCGGAGCGGTGCGACCTCGTGGCAATCGCGTCGCGCTCCTCGGCAAGGGCGAACGGTGTTGCTGCCCGGCTTGGCATCCCGAGAGCCTACGGGTCATATGAAGAGCTGTTGGCCGACCCGGAGGTCGATGCCGTCTATCTTCCACTACCCAACGATCTGCATGGCGCATGGACGAAGAAGGCGGCCGACGCCGGCAAGCACGTCCTGTGCGAGAAGCCGATCGCGCTGACGAGTGACGAGGCGCAGGAGGTCGCTGCCCGCTGCGCCGATCGCAACGTGCTTGTGATGGAAGCATTCATGTATCGGTTCCACCCGGCGTGGATCGCGGTTCGTGAACTGGTTGCCGACGGTTCGATCGGCCGCATCACCGATGTCGGAATCTGGTTTTCGTTCAGGTCGACCAGAGCCGGTGACTATCGGCTCGACCTCGAGGCCGGTGGTGGCGCCCTCTACGACGTGGGATGCTACGCGGTCGACGTCAGCAGGATGCTGCTTGGTGATGATCCTCTGCGGGTTCAAGGCGCTGCCCGGGTGCATCCCGAGTGGAGGGTCGACATGACCTTCAGCGGTATCCTGGACTACGGAGATGCTTTCGCCACATTCACCTGTTCCATCGAACAGGAGCCCGAGCACCGGGTCATGATTCATGGGACGGACGGCTGGATCTCGATCGCCGATCCCTTCAATTGTCCCCCCGACGTCGCCACGAAGGTGACCATCGGGACGGGTGGCGACCACCATCCACTCGCCTCCATCATCGAAACCCTGACGATCCCGCCGGCCAACCAGTACGGGCTCCAGGCCACTGCGCTGGCAGATGCCATCATCAACGGTGGGCCCTCTCCCCTCCCGATCGAAGGCTCCGTTGCCAACATGAGACTTCTCGAGCGGTTGTTCGCCGCAGCAGGCATCGAGCCACCCAAGCCAAGGAGTGACACGTGATGACCGGACAGCTACGAGTCGGAGTGATCGGCACCGGGGGAATGGGCGGGCGCCATGCTCACAACATCCGTTACCAGGTGGCCAACGCCCGACTCGCCGCGGTCATGGACGTCGACGCCGATCGTGCAGCCGACATCGCCGGCCCCGCAGGTGCAGACGTATTCACCGACAGCCTCGAGCTCATCGCGTCGGACCTGGTCGACTGTGTCATCATTGCGAGCCCGGATGCCACCCACGGCGACCTCGCGTTCGCTTGTCTGGAACACGGCAAGCACGCTCTGGTCGAAAAGCCCCTCGCGACGGACCTCGACACCGCGGCGGCACTTGTGGAAAGGGAAGCACAACTCGGCCGGCGGCTACTCCAGGTCGGGTTGATGCGCCGTTACGATCCCCAACACGTCGCCGTGAAGGAAGCGATCGATCGCGGGGAGATCGGCCGCCCGTTGATGTTTCGGGGCTGGCATCGGAATCCCCCGGAAGCGACACCACCCACGTCCAAAGAGGTACTCGTCAACTCCGCGGTGCATGACCTCTACTCGGCACGCTGGCTGCTGGAAGACGAGATCTCCGAGATCTACGTCCGTGGGACCACCATCAACCCCGAACGAAGCGATCAGCTCGATCTCCAGCTGATCACCATGGCGATGGCCGGCGGCGCCATCGCCTCGATCGAGGTCAACAAGGACTCCGGTTTTGGATACGAGGTCGGAGTCGAGATCAGCGGTTCCCACGGGATGGTGACCACCGCACCCCACGATACGCCGGTTGTCCGACAGGACGGCCACATACGCCAATCTGTGGAACCCGACTGGCTGGAACGCTTTGCCGTTGCGTACGTCCGCGAGGTTCAGGCGTGGTCCACAGCCGTCCTCGAGGATCGGCCTGAAGGCCCCACGGCGTGGGATGGGTATCTGACGCTGGCGGCCGCCCTCACCGGGGCGACGTCGATCCAAACCGGCGTCCCGGTGAAAGTCGACCGACCCGCGCGGCCGACGTTGTACGCGTAGGCAAGCAGCGTTCGATCGTCCACGGCCGTGAACGCGACCGACGTCAGATCGTAGGTCATGGGGTCTCCTCCGGACGAGTGACGGGCTGGGCGCCGGCACCCATGACCGACTGATCGTAGTCCACGATCGACCCGGTCATTATCCCGGCGTCGTCGGAAGCCAGAAACGCAATGGCCCGGGCGACCTCATCCGGTTTGATCAACTGGCCGAATGGTTGTCGTGCCTCCGCATCGGCCAGCCAATCCTGGCCATCGGTATGGAATCGACGCTGGATCACGTCCTCTCCCGGAGTGTCCATCCACCCCGGGCTGAGACAGTTGACCCTGATCCGATCCCAGGAGACGGAGTAGGCGACATTCTTCGTCAAGGTCACGAGCGCACCCTTCGATGTGGCATAAGGCGTCAGAAAGGGAACGCTTCCGTATGCAGCGACAGACGCGACGTTGACGATCGTTCCGGCTATGCCTTCGCGGCGCATGATCTTTATGACGCCTTGCATGAGCAGGAACGGTGCGCGCACGTTGACATTCATCAGCGTGTCCCACAACTCGACCGTGGTGTCGATGATCGATCCGCGCAACGACAGTCCTGCCGCATTCACCAGAACGTCGACCCGCCCAAACCGATCGTCGGTGGCCGCGACGAGCGCCTTGCAGCTGTCGGCATCAGCCAGCTCGACCGGAACGAATACCGCCTCGGTTCCCATCTCGCCCAGCGCTTCGGCGACACCGACCCCCCGTTCTCTGTTGCGCCCGCAGACGACGATGCCGGCCGCACCCTCAGACGCAAACCGGCGGGCAACCGCCTCGCCGATCCCCTGAGTGCTTCCACTCACCAGCGCTATCTTGCCGTCGAACCGGCCCATGATCCCTCCCGCGTGTGGCATTCGGACTCCGCATGCCAGTATATTGAACTTGGTTGGAACGTTCCAACAGTTTTCTATGGCCAAGACGGCTGTCGTGAAGGACCCGAGATGATCATCGCTATCGCGGCTGCGGCTTTCCTCATCGGCTTCAGCAAGGCCGGCGTCGGCGGGATTCTGGGACCATTCGTAACGGTCCTGGTAGCCCTGACCATTCCCGCCGACGATGCGATTGGTCTACTGCTTCCGATGCTGATCATCGCCGATGTGTTCACGATCGCCGTCCATTGGCGAGGGTGGGACCGCCCGATCCTGCTCCGACTCCTCGCACCGGCCGCCATCGGAATAGTGGCGGGCGGCATCGTGGTCTCGAACGTCAGCGAGCCCATGCTGCGTCGTATCATCGCACTGACGATGCTTGTCTTCGTCGTGTTCTACGTCTTGAACAGCAAACCCGGATTCGCTGCGAAGTTGGCCCGTCGGCATGCCTGGCCCGTCGGTTTGATCGCCGGTCTTTCGTCCACGATCGCCCACCTCGGTGCGCCACCGGTGGTGACCTATCTGATGACGACCGATCTGAAGCCGCGTCGTTTCGTCGCCACGTCTGCCGCCGTATTCGCCGGCATGAACCTGCTCAAGCTCCCTGCCTATCTGTTCGCAGGTCTCTTCGATGGCGGTCTGATCGCAGCAACCTGGTGGACCTGGCTGGCGATCCCCGTCGGCGTGGCCGGTGGCCGTGTCTTCGTCGGTCACATCAACCGGCTGTGGTTCGACCGGATGACTCTCGGGCTGCTGGTCGGCGGAGCGCTCATTCTCCTCGTGACCTGACCACTCGTCGGGTTCGGGTACTTCGTGTTTCGTGGCTGGTACCGCGACACAGGGTCGGTGCACGACCGCGGGGCAATGCCTCTATCGGCCCCCAACCCTTCTTGCGTGAGGCCGCCCGTGCCATGGGCAGCCGGCTCACGCAAGAACGGGCTGCTCGGCGTTCCCGGCCGGCAGAACACCGCACAGGTTGCCGGCCGAGGCGCTAAGTATCCGGAAGGACCGGGATCTTCTCGTATGGTTGCCCGAGCGCCTCGGGGCCCAGGGCGCCGTAGCCGCCATCCACCGTCAGCTCGGAACCGGTGATGAACGCCGCCCGGTCGGACACGATGAACTGAACGGCATCCGCGATCTCTTCAGGATCCGCCATGCGCCCGAGAGGCTGAAACTCGGCCGCAAATGCATCCGCTCGCTCCCGCGAGCCATATCTTCGCTCGACGTTCCTGCTCCAGGTCCAACCCGGCGACACCGCATTCACCCGAATCCCCTTCGGTGCCAACTCCTGGGCGCCCGCCTTGGCCAGCATCAGCAGAGCCGCTTTGGTCACGTTGTAGACGATCCGCCCGGGTTGGGATGCCGTCCCACTCACAGACGCCACATAGACGACGGAACTCCCCCTCCTGAGGTGCGGGACCACTTTGCCGGTCAGCACGGCCGCCGACACCACATTGACGTCGAGGGCCTTGTGCCAAAGCGTCCGGCTCGATTCGAGGCGCTCGTCATCGAACACCGCCGCCGCGCTCACCAGGATGTCGATCCGTCCCAGATCGGCAACGGTGGTCTCGACCAGACGGTCGAGCTGGGCATCGTCTGTCACATCGGTCCTGAGGAACCGGACTCGGTCACCGAGTCGATCGGCGGCTGCGGCGCCATCCGACTCGTTTTGATCCACGAGCACCACCGCGGCCCCGCCGTCCGACAAACGTTGTCCTATCGCCTCCCCGATGAAGGATGCTCCACCGGTGACGACGACGACCTTGCCGTCGAACTCACCCATTCCTACACCCCCACACGCTGGTGCTTCTTCTCGGCCTCGAGAGCGGAGCGAGCAACGCGTACCTGCTCACGATCACTCACCTCCGGAACTCCGACTTCCCACCAGGCGCCACCCTCGGTCCACGTGTACTCGTCGACGTCGATCACGATCGCGTAGCTGCGGTCGGCGGCCTTGGCCCGCGCGAAGGCCGCCGGCAGATCTTCGAGACGCTCGACCTTCTCGGCGATCGCCCCCATGGCCTCCGCATGCCTGGCGAAGTCGACATGGAAATACCGCTCGTGCCTCGTGGTGCGCAGGAGATTGTTGAACTCGGCCCCGCCGGTGTCGACTTGGAGCCGGTTGATCACGGCAAAGCCGCCGTTGTCGCAGATGATGAAGATGACTTTGTGCCCGGTCATGACCGTGGAGTAGACGTCCGAGTTCATCATCAGGTAGGAGCCGTCCCCCACCCAGGCAATGACGTCGCCGCTCCCCCGCGCCATCTTGGCGCCCCAGGCACCGGCGATCTCGTACCCCATCGTCGAGTAGCCGTACTCGGAATCGAATGATCCGACCGACTTGGAGCGCCATCCCATGGTGAGTTCACCCGGCAGGCCGCCGGCGGCGGACACGCAGTAGTCGTCGTCGTCACAGATCTCGTTGATCACCTGGATGACCTGGGCGTAGGCCGGAACCCCATCCTGTCCACGCTCCTTCCAGGAGTCGAGATACCGGTGCCACTCCCCGATACGGGCCTGCGAGAACTCGAGCCAATCGGCCGGTGCGAGGTAGTCGCCGATCGCCTCGTCCAACGCCTCTATCGCCACCTTGGCGTCGGCGACGACGGATTGGGCCATCTGCTTGTGGGCGTCCCAGCCTGCGGTGTTGATGGCGACAAACCGGACGTTCGGGTTCTTGAACACGGACCACGACCCGGTGGTGAAGTCCTGGAGGCGAGTACCGATCGCAAGCACGACGTCGGCAACTTCCGCTACTGCGTTTGCTGCCGCGGAACCGGTGACACCGATCGGGCCGGCATAGTTCGGGTGGCTGTGGACCAGCGTCGCTTTCCCGCCCACGGTCTCGACAACGGGGATGCGCCGCCGTTCGGCGAAGTCGGTCAGCGTCGGAACTGCTGCCGAGTAGTGAACCCCGCCGCCTGCGATGATCATCGGATTCTTCGCGCCGCCGAGCAGATCTGCGGCAGCAGCGATGTCACGCGGATCGGGTCCAGGCCGGCGAATGTAGTGCACCCTCGGCTCGAAGAACCGGGCCGGATAGTCGTAGGCCTCGGCCTGGATGTCCTGTGGCAGCGCAAAGAAAGCCGGGCCTCGGGTCGCCGGGTCGAGCATCACCGCCAGCGCTTGAGGCAGCGACTGGATTATCTGTTCGGGGCGGCTGATCCGATCCCAGTAGCGGGAGACCGGCTTGAAGGTGTCGGCAACGGTCAGTGTCGGATCCCCGAAGTTCTCCACCTGTTGGAGCACGGGGTCGACGATCCGGTGCTGGAACGTATCACCCGAAAAGAGGAGAACCGGAATCCGGTTGGCGTGGGCTACTGCCGCGGCGGTGACCATGTTGGTGCTGCCCGGACCGATCGACGATGTGGCGATCATGATCCGGCGACCCCGCATCGCCTTGCCGTAGGCGACGCCGGCAAGAGCCATCGACTGCTCGTTGTGGCCGCGCCAGGTCGGCAACCGGTCCTGCACGGGCTCGAGCGCCTCCGCCAGGCACGTGACGTTGCCGTGGCCGAAGATCCCGAACACCCCGGCAAACACACCCACCTCCTGACCATCGACGATGGTGCGTTGGGCGAGAAGCCACTTGACGATTGCCTGGGCGGTGGTCAGTCGAATAGTTTCCATGCGTAATCCCTCCGCTTGCTCAACCACGGACCGCGGTCAGGTATGACTGCATTCCCTGTCTGACGATTCCCTCGAGACCTGTCGTGAAGTAGCGCGCACCCCTCCCATACCACTCGGCCGCAAATGCCGGACTTCCGGCGAAGATGCCGAGCACCTTGTCGGATCTGGCGACCACATCCGCAACCCGCTTCATCGCCTCTTGGACATCCGGATGACCCGGGTTGCCGGGATGGCCCAGCGAGTGCGATAGATCGGTGGGACCGATGAACAGCACATCGACGTCCTCGATCACCGCATACTCCTCGGCCACGGCGACGGCGTCGGCGGTCTCGATGTGGATGACGACCATGGTCTCTGCGTTGGCACGAGCCGTGAAGTCGCCGAGGGGCTCGGTGTTCCCCCAACCCCCCTGTCGGCTACCTGCGAGCCCACGTCGCCCGCGAGGCTGGTACTTGGCCGCCGTCACTGCCTGCTCGACCTCTGCGGCGGTGTTGACCCAGGGGACCTGGACTCCATGGGCACCGGCGTCCAGGAATCGGAGAATCACGTGCGGCTGGTTGGTCGTGACCCGCGCGATCGGAGTGACGCCGTGCAGCTCGCTCGCCCGAACGAGGTCCTCCATGTCTCGCGGCTCGAGCGACCCGTGCTCCGCGTCGAAGACGAGGAAATCCCAACCCTGCATGGCAACGTGCTCTGCGAACGTGGGAGCGGCATAGCGAAAGAAGCAGCCGTATACCGCTTTGCCCTCCTGCAGCTTTCGTTTCGTTGAATTCTCGAACATCATCGAAGCGGATTCCTATCAGCCATGTCGGTCGATTCGAAGACTGACGACGTTCTCCCACTTCTCGGACTCCCATGAACGGACCATTGCAGCCGAGACCGAGGCAACGGCGAGCGCATCACCGAAACTCGGCCGATTCTCTCTTCCTTCTGCGACCGCCTTCAAGTACTCCAGTATCTCGATTGTCTTCATGTCTTCATAGCCGATGGAGTTGCCGCCACCCGGTACGAAGTTGCCATGGTGCGGGTAGGCGTCACCCGAGAGCACCTCGATAAAGCCGTCGGTTGGCTGCTCCTCCGGCAGGTAGAGCTGCAACTGGTTGAGTTTCTCATGGTCCCAGGAGGCGGCGCCACGGGATCCATTGAGTTCGAAGGCCATGGAACTCTGGGGACCGAAGATCGACCGGTCCACCTCCAGAGTTCCGCGTACTCCGTTGTCGAACTCGACCAACGCGCCCACGTAGTCCTCGTTCGTGACGGGACCGGTCGGGTCGCCCGGCTTGCCGCGGTCGTAGTGGGTTCCCTCGCCCGGGTTGGGAAGCGGACGCTCCTTGACGAAGATCTCCTTCACCGACACCACCCTGGCGATGGGCCCACACAGGTGCTGTGCCATATCGATCGTGTGCGACATGATGTCCGAGAGAACGCCGTATCCCGCCTCTTCCTGTTTGAATCTCCACGACAGCAGCCCGAGTCGATCACGTCCGTACATGGAGAAGAAGCGACCCCGATAGTGGGTCAACTCACCGAAACGACCCTCCTCGATGAGTTGTTTGGTGAACTGCACCATCGGCGCCCACCGGTAGTTGTATCCGCATCCCGTGATGACTCCTGCGTGGCGCGCCGACTGTTCGATCACCGCGGTCGCCCTCGGCTCGATGCCAACCGGCTTCTCACAGAAGATATGCTTGCCGGCGGCGGCCGCCGCCACCACCAGCTCCTCGTGCAGGGCGTTTGGGACGGTGATGTCGATCACGTCGATGTCGTCGCGATCGAGCAACTCTCGCCAATCGTCGGTGCCGGTTTCGAACCCGAAGGTCTCGATCGCGAGATCGACCCGTTCGGGGACCGTGTCGGCCACGGCCACCAGCCGGGGTTTCAGACCTGTCTCAGGGAAGTACACCGGGATGTTGCGGTAGGCCCGCGAATGGGTCCGGCCCATCCAGCCGAACCCGATGACACCGACACCGATCGATTTGCTCACGCTCTGTTCTCCCATCTCATCTTGGGCGCCCCCCGGTCCCACACTTCAGGATTGACCACGTGTCGAGGACGGTGACCACCGAGGACCTGCATGACCTGTTCAAAGGCAACCTTGAAGATACGACACTTGGCTCCGGCGGTGCCGGCGGAAACGTGCGGAGTGACAACCACGTCGGTACGAGCCGGCAGTGGATGATCCGGCGGCAGCGGCTCGGGATCGGTGACGTCGAGCCCGGCGCCGAAGAGCCGGCCGGAATCCAGCGCGTCGGCCAGGGCCGGCAGGTCCACCAGAGCACCGCGCGCCGTGTTGACGAGAATCGATCCGGGCTTCATCGCACCCAGCAACTCGGCGCCGAACAGTCCGGAGGTCTCCGCAGTGAGCGGCACATGAATAGATACGACGTCCGAGCTCCCGACCAGATCCTCGAGACCCGAGTATCTGGTGACCGACGCCGGGAAGTCCGCCGACTCTACGTAGGGGTCGAAGGCGGCGACCTTCATGTTCAGACCGGCCGCAATCTCGGCAACCCGACGGGCGATCCTCCCAAAGCCGACGAGACCCAGGGTGCGTCCGTCGAGTTCGATTCCGACGTGGCGCGCGTAGATATCCGATCCACCCGCACGCAGTTCGGCCTCAGACCGCTTCACATTCTTTGCGACCATCATCATCAGCGTCACGGCATGCTCGGCCGTGGAGATGACAGGCCCCTCGGGGGCATTGCAGACCACGATGCCGCGGGCCGTCGCCGCTCCGAGATCGACCTTGTCGTAGCCGCTCCCGGTGCGGGAGATCACACGCAGATCGGGAGCTCTCTCCATCAGCGCGGCGTCATAGCGATGCACCGATGCAACGATTCCCACGGCTTGTGGCAACGCCTCGTAGGGATCATCGGGAGTCGCACTCGCCGGTCCGAGGATGCGTGCCACCGCGGCCACCTCTTCGACGAGATCCGACAGGATCTCACGCTCGAACCAGACATGTGGCTTCGGCACGCCGCGGACTCCCTCCGACTTCTTCGCCTTGCGCGACTATAACGCTCCGTGTTGGAACGTTCCAAACATCTGTGGCCGTAGACGGAGCACACCCCGCGTGAGCCGACCTCATCTGCCAAACCTCGGTTCGGCCAATCCCCGCACGCCGGGATCGAGTGCGTACAGGCCGCCGGGCCGACCCGCCCTTCGAGCACGATCGGCTCCCCGGCCGATGGTGGTTATGAACAGAGTGTCCAAACCCGCTCCGCCGAAGGCAGGCATCGACGGCCATTCGACCGGCAGTCCTATCTGGCGATCCACGACACCCAGAGGCGTGACACGCAACACGGCCGAGCCACCGACACACGCTATCCAGTAACAGCCGGTCTCGTCTACGCAGGCGCCGTCGGGCCGACCGGGCAACCGAGTGAAATCGAGGAAGACTCGCTCGTTGTACCGCCGACCGGTGGCAATGTCATAGTCGTAGGCCCAGACGGTCTCGAGCAGGGTGTCGGCCCAATACATGACGCTCCCGTCAGGGGAGAAGGCAAGCCCATTGGCCACCCCCACCTCGTCGCGGATGGTGTGGAATCTGCCGTCCGTTTCCACCCGATGCAACATACCCTCGAACCGACCGGCCGAAGCCGGCACGAACATGCCGCCGATCCAGAAGCGGCCGGCCGGATCACAGCGCCCATCGTTCAGCCGGACGCCGGGGCGTCGCTCCTCGAGAACCAGCCACGGGTCGAACTCCCCCGACTCCATATCGAGCCACCCGAGCCCGTTCTCGAGCGCCACGAGCAAGCACCCGCGTTGCGCAGTCAGGGCGATCGCCCCGGGTCTTCCCTCCAGCGGCCACGAGCTGTCGGTTCCGCTCACCGGATCGAACTCGTGGACCGAGCACCCGTCGATGTCCACCCAGTACAAGACACCTGCCTCGGGGCTCCACAGCGGACACTCACCGAGCCGGGCCCCGGCAGGGAGCACGCATTCGGCCGCCGGCACCACCGCTAGACCGGCAACAGTTCGTGGCGGTCGACCTCGTGTCGGAACGTGGCCAGCAACCTGTCGAGATCGGGAAGCTCGTAATCCAACGCATCACCCGTGGCAGTCGCATCGAGGCTCGTGTCGATCGGGATCGGTGCAGGACCGGTGCCACCGAAGTCGGCAGGCCCGGTCGTAATCAAGCCGGAGTCGAGATCGAACGCCTCTGCGGTCGCCATCGCCAGACCCAGTCGATCTATCGAGTCGGCCCCGGTGCAATGGAAGATGCCTCGCCGATCCTTCTCGATGATCCGCATGATCATCTCTGCGCTCTCACTGGCGAGACTCGGCGTCCCGACCATGTTGAGAGGCCCACTCCAGACCACAAAAGGGTCGCCGGCCTTCAGGCTGTCGACGACGGCACCGACGAAATGCCCCATGCCCGGATTCTGCTCGGCCTTGTAGTCATCTCGCAACCAGTGAGTCCCGTTGACACCCGCGATCCGCGCCACGGCGCCGTCCTTGGCGGCCGTTGTCACGATCGTCTCGCCCACGACCTTGAGAACACCGTAGAGGTTGATCGGATTCGGCGGCGTGTCCTCCGAAGCTCCAGGCTGCTCCCCGTCGAACACCCAGTCGGTCGACACCAGAATCATCTTGGCGCCCACCTCATTCGCCGCATCGACGAGTGTCCGAGTCGAATCGACATAGCTCTTCCAGGCAAGTGGCCGATCTGCGTACATGCGTGTGAAGTCGTTGAGAATCGCGCAGTGAACGATTGCATCAGGCCTGGCGTCCGCGACCGCAGCGCGCAGTCTTGCACCGTCGGTCATGTCTACGCGCACGACGTCGAATGGTTCGGATCCATCGCCCTGCCAGGAATGCGCGGTAGTGACGGCCGACGCTCCGTGACGCTCGATGGCAACCTTCAGGATGTTGCTGCCGACGAATCCGGTACCGCCTGTGACGAACAATCTCATGACCTCTCCTGCGCCGACGAGCCGTACAGGTTCTCCGAAAACCGTTTGACATCGGTTTCCGCGGCAGTATACGCTCCAGTGCGTTGGAACGTTCCACATATTCTAGTGAGAAACGGACGAGACAGTTGCGCAATAGCTCGGGAGAGACGCTTTGCGAGTCGGCTTGATCGGAGCTGGACGCATCGGCACGCTGCACGCCGGCGTCCTGGCCGGAGTGGCCGCGATCGACGAACTCGTCATCAGCGACTCGGACGCCGACCGGGCCAAGAAACTGGCAGCCGACCTCGACGCACACCACCTCGACGACCCCGACGAGGTATTCGACGGTGTCGACGCCGTGGTCATCGCAAGCTCGACAGAGACGCACGCCTCCTACCTCATCAAGACCGCCCGCGCCGGTATTCCCGCCTTCTGCGAGAAGCCGATCTCCATAGACGTGCTATCGACCGACAAGGCCGTCGCAGCCGTGGATGAGAGCGGAATCATGGTCCAGATGGGGTTCATGCGGCGCTTCGACCCCGGCTATCGCGCCGCCCACGAGTTGGTCGTCTCCGGAGGCCTCGGTGACATCATGTTGGTTCAGGCGCAGACCCACGATTTCGAGCCACCCCCGGCCGAGTACATCGCGGGGTCGGGTGGCATCTTTGTCGACATGCTCATCCACGAATTCGACATCCTCCGCTTCGTCACGGGACAGGAGATCCTCCAAGTCGATGCAACGGGCAGCAGCCACGGTTTGCCGATCTTCGCGGAGTACGCCGATGTGGCCACCGCGGCGGTCACCGCCCATCTCGACGGAGGAGCCTTGGCGGTCATCACCGGCACACGCACCGATGCCCGCGGATACGACGTTCGCATGGAGGTGTTCGGCACCACCGACAGCGTCGCCGTCGGACTCGACCGTCACACCCCGATCCGCACCCTCGATCCCGGCCTCGACCTCCCCCAAGACCCGGTGACGGTCGGTTGGCTGGAGAGATTCGGCCCTGCCTACAAGGCCGAGATGGAAGCCTTTGTCGACGCCGTGGTCGAAGACCTCCCAAGTCCGTGCACAGTCGAGGATGCCCGGACAGCTCTGGTCGTCGCCGAGGCATGCCACCGATCGCTCGTGGCCGGAAGACCGGTCCTGGTCGAGGAGGCCTCATGAGCAACCTGCTCAGCAGAGTCGCCGGTGCCCCGATCACGTGGGGTGTCGACGGTTCACCCGGGTGGGGTCACATGATGGACCGTGACCGCGTCATGTCCGAGATGGTCGAGGTCGGCCTGTCGGCCACCGAACTCGGACCCGACGGCTACTTGCCGCGCGATCCGGACGAAATGGCACAGTATCTGAAGCAATACGACCTGCACGTGGTTGGGGGATTCGTCGTCGCCGTTCTCTATCGACCCGACCTGATCGACGGCGTCCTCGCATACGTCGATCGCGCCTCCAGGCAATTGGCGAGCACCGGCTCTCAGGTGATGGTGCTGGGACCGGCTTCTCACCTCGACGGCTATGACACTTCGATCGACATGACGGAAGACGAGTGGAACACGTTTCTCGCCAATCTCGAGCTTCTCCGCGACATCGCCGGGCGCAACGGGCTGGTCACGGCGCTCCACCCCCACTGGGGCATGGCCATCGAACGCCGGCACCACATAGAGCGGCTACTCGAGTCGTGCGACGTCGACTTCTGTCTGGACACGGGTCACCTCTTCGTCGCCGGCGTCGATCCCGTCGCCTTCACCGACATGGCCAGAGGCCGGGTCAGGCATGTTCATCTCAAGGACGTCGACGACCGGCTCGCCGGAAAGGTTCGCTCCGGTGAACTCGGATTCAAACAAGCCGTGATCGACGGCATGTTCAAACCGCTCGGCCACGGAGATGTCGATATCGCCGGCGTCATCCGTCGGCTGGAGGCATCTGGATTCGACGGCTGGTATGTGCTCGAACAAGACGCCTCACTGACGGCTGAGCCGGAAGAGGGCGCGGGGCCGAAAGTGGATGCCCTGCTGAGTTTCGAGCACTTGAGGGAGATAGCGGCAGATCTACCGGATCGATGAGATTCCCTCACGGGAGTGAGGGATGGAGCGAGGTGCCGACAGGAGTGCCTCGACGAAGAGTGTCGCCCGGCGGCACAAGAGTTATGAACAGGAGGGCTACACATGTGGCGAAACAAAGGGCGTGGGATACGGGCGAAACAAGGGGTATGGGCAGCACTGCTGCTTACCCTCGCCCTGATTGCGGCAGCGTGCGGAGGTGCCGCAACGACCACCACGGCAGTCTCGGCGACTACCGCGGCGGAAGGGACCACCACCACTGCCGCGGCGAACAACCAGGTGAGCCAGACGGGTTTGAAATTCGACCTGATCTTCCATGACAAGGACGCTTCCGGAACCTTCTGGGGTGTCATGAAGAACGGTCTCGATGCTGCATGCGCCGCCCAGGGCGTCTCGTGCACCATGATTGGAGATCCGGACATCACCAAGCAGGCCGCTCTGGTCGACACGTCGATCGCAAACGGCGTCGACGGCATCATCCTGACACTGCCGAACGTCGATGCGCTGCGGGACGCCATCCAGCGGGCAGCCGACGCCGGAATCCCGGTTGTGACGATCAACTCCGGCTCCGATGTGTTCGCCACCACGGCGGCGATCGCTCACGTCGGACAGGATGAGTTCATCGCCGGACAAGGCGCCGGTAAGCGGCTGGCCGACGACGGTGCGAAGAACATCCTGTGCGTGATCCACGAGGCCAACAACGCAGCTCTACAGGCGAGATGTGACGGCGTCGAGGACGGCGCAGCAGGAGCCACCGTCAAGCGTATCCAGGTCGACGTTGCCAACCTCGATGCGGCGTTCGAGACGATGAAGACAGCGGTCAGCGATTCGAGCATCGACGCGGTGATCACGCTGAACCCGGACGTGTCCATTCGAGCTCGCGATGCCATTGGCGAGGCCGGCAGCTCGGCGATGCTGGCGACGTTCGACCTCGGTGAAGAGGTGCTGAACTCCATTGAGGCCGGCACGATCAAGTTCGCGGTCGATCAACAGCAGTACCTTCAGGGCTTCCTGCCCGTTGTGCAGCTCGCGTTGTACAAGCAGAGCGGCCTCGTGATCGGTGGTGGGCATGCGATCCTCACCGGTCCCGGATTCGTAGATGCAAGCAACGTTGCGCAGGTCAAGGACGGCGTCGCCGCCGGAACTCGGTAAGAGAAAACCAAGTAGGGTCGGTCGGGATGGCCCGCAGCGCATGCTGCGGGGTCATCCCAACCCGGAGGGAGGTACTGGGACGTGAGCGCCGACGCGCCATTGGCCGCTGATAATCGACTACTCCAGGCCGGTCTGCTCAAGAAGATACTCTCTCGGCCAGAGTTCGGCTCGATCATCGGTGCAATCGCCGTATTCGTCTTCTTCTCGGCTTTCACGGAGAACTTCTTCAGCATCAAAGCCGTATCGGCATACACGAATCCGGGTTCAACGCTCGGGATCATGTCTGTTGCCATCGCACTCTTGATGATCGGCGGCGAGTTCGACCTCTCTTCGGGTGTCCTCATCGGTGGCCTCGGCATCACGACGGCGCTGCTGATCCAGAACGCCGGTGCGCCGATCTGGCTCGCGATGCTGCTGTCACTGGCACTTGCCATCGGTGTCGGTGTTTTCAACGGGGTCATGGTCATCAAGACCAAGTTGCCCAGCTTCATCGTGACTCTCGGCACCTACTTCATCCTGCAAGGTGCCGGACTCGGTTTCACCCGCCTGATCAGCGGGCAGACAACCATCTATCTGAGCGAGAAGCTCGCCGGTCACAATATCGCAAAGACCCTGTTTGCATCAGCGCCTTTTGCCGGCATCCGGATCCCCGTCTTCTATTGGCTGGTCATCACTGCGCTGTCCACCTTCATTCTGCTGCGATCCAAGTACGGCAACTGGATCTTCAGCGCAGGGGGCAATGCTGCAGCGGCTCGCGCCGTCGGTGTCCCCGTGAACAAGGTCAAGATCGCGCTGTTTGTGAACGTGTCGGTCTCTGCCTGGCTTGTGGCGATGTTCAACACGTTGCGATTCCAATCCGCACAGATCGGCGTCGGTGTCGGCATGGAGTTCGAGTTCATCATCGCGGCCGTCATCGGTGGCTGCCTGTTGACCGGCGGCTATGGCTCGGCGATCGGCGCCGCAATCGGTGCACTGATATTCGAGATGGTGCGTCAGGGTCTGGCCTTTGGCCGCTGGGATGCCGACTGGTTCAAGCTGTTCCTCGGCGTCATGCTGCTGGGAGCGGCGCTCCTCAATCAGTACGTGCGAATCCGGGCAGAGAAGGCACGCTCATGACACACCTGATCGAAGCCGACTCCATATCGAAGTACTTCGGCACGGTGACGGCCCTCACGAACGTTTCCGCCTGCGTGAACGAAGGTGAAGTCACCTGCATCCTCGGGGACAACGGCGCCGGCAAGTCCACCTTCATCAAGATCCTCAGTGGGCTCCTCCGGCCCGACGACGGTGAGTACCGCATCGACGGCAAGCCGGTCAACTTCACGTCACCGCGCGAGGCGCTGGACGCGGGCATCGCGACGGTGTATCAAGACCTTGCGATGGTGCCGCTCATGGCGGTCTGGCGCAACTTCTTCCTCGGCTCCGAGCCTGAGCGAGGAATCGGGCTCTTCAAACGGGTCGACGTCGCAAAGGCGAAGAGGACCGTGGTCGACGAGTTGGGCAAGATGGGTATCGTCATCCGGGATCCCGAGCAGCCTGTCGGCACCCTGTCGGGTGGTGAACGGCAATCCGTGGCGATTGCCCGGGCCGTCTACTTCGGGGCCAGAGTGTTGATTCTCGATGAGCCCACCGCGTCACTCGGAGTCAAGCAGGCAGGAGTGGTCCTGCGCTATGTCGTGAATGCCAAGAAGCGCGGCCTCGGAGTGATCCTGATCACCCACAATCCTCACCACGCGTATCCGGTCGGGGACCACTTCGTCATTCTTCGTCGCGGCGAGGTCTACGGGGATTACCTCAAGAAGGACATCCCACTTGGACAGCTCGTCCAGATGATGGCCGGCGGCGCGGAACTCGAGACACTTCAGCATGAACTGGAGAAGGCTGCCGCCCAGACCGGCGAAGAGGAGCTGGCCGAGGCTGCCACGGCTTTCGGTGAAGAATCCGATGGCCTCGGATTGAGCGGCGACTCGTAGGCCCGATGTGCCCGCCTGCCCGGACGTGTGGGCCGGTTCGTCCCGCACTTCGGGGTCAACCGCCGTTCGCCCAGCGGATGACCACATCGACCGCACCCTGGTCGATGAGACCGATCCCGGTGTGGGCCCTTCCGCGCTCGTCGAGCACGTATTCGACGACCGCCTCGGCAAAGATCTCGCTCGGGATCAGTCCCCACTCGGCACCCTCGAACCATGCCTCACCGCCATCCCGCCCAAGCGCGGCAAGAAACACAGGCCGCATCTCCACCTGCGAGGCGCAGGAGAACTCGATGTGATGCGCAAGTTCATGCACCAAGGCGCGGTCGAGAAGAACCTTTGGGCCCGGCACGCGCACCGTCATGGTTCGGCTTTGCGAGTCGTACCGGGCGCGGTCGTCGAGTGTGTACTCGGCGACAAGGGTTACACGGCCGAGACAGCTCTCCAGGGCCGGGAACGAGGCAACAAACGTCTCCCACTCGGCATCGGCCACTTCCGCGAAGTCGGGCGCCACCGACCCGTCGATGACCAACTCCGGGGACTCCTGCCGCCCGTCTGCGATGACCACCGTGAAAAGGAGCAAGGTGATCGCGATGGTCGAGGGCAAGACCCATCTCAATCGCATCGCCCACCCCTTTTCGACAGCTACGCAGACCGTTGACAGCTACAACGAACCCATATTAGGTTCAGAGGCCGTTGGAGCGTTCCAACAAAAGGATGGCTGCGATGACACAACTCTTCTACCCTGCAGGGACGGCCGGAAACGGAAGATACTCGGTGGACATCGATCCGGATCGGGCCGGATGGGCCTACTCCGGGCTCAAGGTGTCGCAGTTGTCCGCAGGCGACAGTGCAGAGTTGGCCACCGGTGCCTCGGAAGTCGCCATCCTGCCCCTTGCAGGTAGCTGCACGGTGGAAGTCGAAGGCAAGACTTTCCACATCGAAGGCCGCGACAGCGTCTTTTCCGGCATCAGCGGTTTTGCATATGTGCCGATCGACGCAGAGATGAGGGTGACGACATCAACCGGCGTCGAAGTCGCCTTCTGCACGGCCGAAGCCACGCGCCGGATCGACCCCTACGTGATCCCGGCCGCGGCGATAGCCGTTGAAGTCCGTGGCGGGGGGGCCGGAACGCGACAGATCAACAACTTCCTCAGCGCCGATGTGTGGGAGGCGGACAAGATGATCGCCGTGGAGGTGATCACACCCGAGGGAGGTTGGTCCTCCTACCCTCCTCACAAGCACGATGAGATGAGTGCTACCGAAGCAGCTCTGGAGGAGATCTACTACTTCAGGATCGCCGGAGACCACGGGACGGGATTCTTCAGTTGCTACACATCGGATGGATCGATCAGCGAGACCGTCACGGTTCGAGATGGTGACACGTTCCTGGTCCCGCGAGGGTTCCACGGTCCGGCGGCCGCCACGCCCGGGCATCACATGTACTACCTCAACGTGATGGCCGGGCCTTCGCCGGAGCGCGTCTGGCGCTTCTGTGACGATCCTGTTCACGCTTGGGTCCGCACGGCACTTGAAGAGCTCCCCCCTGATCCGCGTCTTCCGCTGACGACCGCGCGAGGATGACTTCCCAGCAGGGAAACCGGGCGCAGGACCTTCTTCTCGCGCCCCCTCCCACGGGACGTACCTGAGCACAGGATCGTGTTCTTGCCTACCTGGCAGGGAACGCGAGAACCTGGCCGGTCCCTCGCCTCGGCCACTTTCCCCGCCTGGGAAGCAAACAACGGCATACCCCGCTCGAAGCACGAGCTACCGGCCGAGCCACGACGACGCCGCGTCAACTGCTCGTGAACTGGAGACCGCAAGCTGCAAACTGGAGAGCGTCGTTACAATTGCGCGTCGTCATGCGATCGCTCCTCATCACGATTCTCGCTCTCTCCCTGCTTGCCGCCGCCTGCTCGGGCGGTGAGGACGCGACCACCTCGACGGCGGAGCCGACGACCACCACAACGTCGACGACGGAGCCGACGACGACCACCACCACGACGGAGCCGACGACGACAACCACGGCGCCTGAGATCATCGCCCCGCTCACCGGCCTTCCGGTCGAGGATCCAACGCTCGTAGACCGCAGGGTGCTCGCCGTCAAGATCGACAACCACCCTGCAGCGCGACCCGAGTCCGGACTGCAGCAGGCCGACGCGGTGATCGAACTGCCTGTCGAAGGCATCACCCGGTTCATGGCCCTGTTCAACGTGGGTGACTCCGACTACCTCGGCCCCATCCGTTCTGGACGCCCCACCGACCCGACGCTCGTGAAGCCCCTCGGTGGAACGTTCATGATCAGTGGTGCCCAACCGTGGGTGCTCGACATCATCCGCGCCCGCGGGGTTCCGATGGTCATCGACCCGCGGCCAGGCATGTTCCGAATCTCTTCGCGTTCCGCACCACACAATCTCTACGGCGACACGACGAAACTGCGCGAGGTCGCCGACGCCCGCGGCTACCCGAACAACCCGCCGCCGAACCTGTTCACCTGGGGACCGCTCAAACCCGACGGTCTCGCCGAGAAGATCACCTTGTTCTGGTCACCACGAACCGTCTGGACGTGGAACGGTGAGCACTACACGCGCACCTCCGACGGCAAACCACACGAGTGGCTCGCCAAAGACGGCACCACCGGCCCGATCACCGCAGACACGCTCATCGTGCTGTTCGCCCGCCGGTACACCGCCTATCCACCGTCCAAGGGGACGCCCGTACCGGCCATGGACACGGTCGGTTCGGGCCGTGCACTCGTGTTCGCGGGAGGCGAAGTCGAAGAGGGCACCTGGACGAGGGACTCCATCGAGGAGATCTTCCACCTGAAACGCCCCGATGGGTCCACTCTGACGGTCCCTCCGGGAAAACCGTGGATCTCACTGTTCCCCGACACCCTCGACGTCACGTGGTGACCGACACCGCCGCCGCCATCCGCCAAGGGGAGATGAGCGCGGTACAAGCAGTGTCGGCAGCGTTGGACCGCAGCGAGTCCTCCCAGGACACCCTCAACGCCTACACGCTCATCGATCGGGAGAGCGCCCTGGCACGAGCAGAGACCATCGATGAAATGGTTTCCCAGGGTCACGATCCCGGACCGCTCGCGGGGGTTCCGATCGCTGTCAAGGATCTCATCGATCAGGCCGGCCTCCCCACGACGTGTGGTTCCGGGTTCTACAAGCGGATCCCGGAGCGATCGGCAACCGTCGTCGAACGCCTCGAAGCGGCCGGTGCGGTGATCATCGGCAGGACCGGCCTGCACGAGTTCGCCTACGGGTTCTCGAGTGAGAACCACTGGTTCGGTCCCGTTCGCAACCCGTGGGACACGCAGACTTCCCCCGGCGGATCGTCGGGAGGCTCCGCGGTCGCCGTCGCGGCGGGCCTCGCCGCCGCTGCGATCGGCACCGACACCGGCGGCTCGGTGCGCGTTCCTGCGGGCATGTGCGGCATCGTCGGGCTCAAGGTGACCCACGGCCGAGTCCCGCTCACCGGAGTGTTCCCCCTCGCCCCTTCACTGGACACGGTCGGACCGCTCGGACGGAGCGTCGAAGACGTTGCGCTCCTGTACGCGGCTCTGGCGGGACACGATCCCGACGACCCGTGGTCGGCTCCCCGCCCGCCACCGATGCCCGACGAGGCGCCCGCCGACCTCTCCGGGATACGTGTCGGTCTCCCCCAGCCTTGGATCGCCGATGCACCCGCGACCCCGAATGTCACAACTGCGTTCGCGACCGCAGTCGATCGAATCTCCGACGCGGGAGCGGCCGTCACCGAACTTCGGGCTCCGGTGCTCGTTCCGTCCCGGCACGGTGGATCGATCGTCGGTGCTGAAGCCGCGAAGGTTCACCGACCATGGTTCGGGAGCCGGCCTTACGGTCCTGCCGTGGCCGAACGGCTGCGCGGCGCATTCGACGTCACGATCGATCAGTACATCGACGCTCTCGAATGGACGGCGAAACTGCGCAACGCGACGGCAGCCATCTTCGGGGACGTAGACCTGCTCCTGACGCCGACGGTCGCGGCGACTCGCAAGCTGATCGGGGAACCCACCATCGATGGTGTCCCGTATCGCAGGGTGCTCTCGTGGTTCTCTTCGCCGGTCAACCACATGGGCGTGCCGGCCTTGAGCGTGCCGCTCCACACGCCGGGAACTCCCCCTCCTTCCCTGCAACTCGTGGCCCCCTGGTGGGCCGAGAACCGCCTTCTTGCCGTGGGAAGAGCGCTCGAGAATCTCGGCATCGCGACCTTCTCCCCACCCCCGGTTCCGTGACTTCGGCGCCTGCTTGGACTACCCGCCAGGATCGGTAGACTCACGCCGAGCACCGGTTGAAACGGCTGCTCTACGCGTGAAAGGACCAACGTGTCGAACGACACAAGCACTCTCGAACAACACGAGGTCGAAGAGCTCGACAAGGTCATCGTCCGGTTTGCAGGCGACTCCGGTGACGGCATGCAGCTGGCGGGAACCCGCTTCACGAGCGATTCTGCCCTGTTCGGCAACGACCTTGCCACGTTCCCAAATTTCCCCGCCGAGATCAGGGCGCCGGCCGGCACCGTCGCCGGTGTGTCCTCGTTCCAGGTGCAGATCGCCGATTTCGACATTCTCACACCGGGTGACGAAGCCGATGTCCTGGTGGCGATGAATCCTGCTGCGCTCAAAGCGCACCTCAAGGGCGTGAAGCCGGGCGGGATGATCGTTGCGAACGCCGATGCGTTCGAGCCCCGGAACCTGAAGAAGGCCGGGTTCGAATCCAACCCGTTGGAAGATGGTTCACTCGAGGGCTATCGCGTCTTCGCGGTGCCGATGGAACGTCTCACCAAGGCCGCCGTGGCCGACACCGGGGTGAGCGGCAGGGATGCGCTGCGATCCAAGAACCTGTTCGCACTCGGGTTGCTCGGATGGATCTTCACCCGGCCGATCGACCCCACGATCGACTGGCTCAAGAAGAAGTTCGCCTCCAGGCCCGAGGTTGCGGCAGCCAACATCGCCTCCTTGAAGGCCGGCTACAACTACGGCGAGAACACCGCAGCGTTCAAACACACGTTCCACGTTCGCAAGGCGACGCTCGAACCGGGCGAGTACACGAACGTGACCGGCAACACGGCGCTGTCCTGGGGCCTGATCGCCGCCGCGAAGGCGGCGAGGCTCCGACTGTTCTACGGCAGCTACCCGATCACTCCCGCGTCGGACATCCTGCAGGAACTGGCGAACCGCCGGAATTTCGACGTCATGACATTCCAGGCGGAGGACGAGATCGCGGGTGTCGGTTCCGCCATCGGGGCTGCATTCTCCGGGCACCTCGCCGCGACGGGAACGAGCGGGCCGGGGCTCGCCCTCAAGAGCGAGTCGATATCGCTGGCGGTCAGCATGGAGCTGCCCTTGGTGGTGGTCGATGTCCAACGGGCGGGTCCGTCGACGGGCCTGCCGACAAAAGTCGAGCAGACCGACCTCCTCTTCGCCATGTACGGGCGCCACGGGGAGGCTCCCCTGCCGCTCCTCGCCGCCAAGTCACCGTCCGACGCGTTCGACACCGCGATCGAGGCGGCCAGGATCGCCCTCAAGTACATGACACCGGTGATCCTGCTTTCCGACAACTACATCGCCAACGGCTCGGAACCGTGGCTGCTGCCGGACCTCGACTCGCTGCCGGACATTTCCGTCCCCTTCGCGACCGAACCGAACGCCGATGGGCGCTTCCTGCCGTATCTGCGGGACGAGAAGACGTTGGCGAGGCCGTGGGCCACGCCGGGGACCCCGGGGCTCGAGCATCGTATCGGCGGCCTCGAGAAGCAGGAGGTCGTCGGCAATGTCTCGTACGATCCGGCCAACCACCAGCTGATGACCGACATCAGAGCCTGGAAGATCCGGGCGATCGCCAACGACATTCCCTTGTTGGAGGTGGAAGGCGACGAAGACGCCGACGTGCTGGTGCTCGGCTGGGGTTCGACGTACGGGCCGATCATGGGGGCGGTCAGGCGGGTCCGCAAGGACGGCTTGAAAGTCGCGACCGTCCATCTGCGGTATCTGAACCCGTTCCCGGCGAACTTCGGTGACATTCTGTTGAAGTACAAGACGATTCTCGTGCCGGAGGTCAACTCCGGGCAGCTTCGCCACATGATCAGAGCCGAGTACCTGGTTCCGGCCATAGGCCTCAACCAGGTGACCGGGTTCCCGTTCAAGGTATCGACCGTCGAGAAGAAGATCCGGGAGATCCTCGCATGACCGAGACACTCACCTACACGCGCAAGGACTTCCAGTCCGATCAAGAAGTCAAATGGTGCCCCGGTTGCGGGGACTTCACGATCCTGGCATCCATCCAGTCGTTCTTCGCCGAGGCGGGCCTGCCGAGGGAGAACTTCGTGGTGATCTCGGGGATCGGCTGCTCTTCCCGTTTCCCGTACTACATGAACACCTACGGCATGCACACGATCCATGGCCGGGCGCCGGCGATCGCGTCGGGCATCGCAATCACCCGTCCGGAGCTATCCGTCTGGGTGACGACCGGCGACGGTGATGCGCTGTCGATCGGCGGGAACCATTTCATCCATCTGATGCGCCGCAACGTGAACGTCAAGCTCGTGTTGTTCAACAACCAGATCTACGGCCTCACGAAAGGCCAGTACTCACCGACCAGTGAAGTCGGCAAGATCACCAAGTCGAGCCCGATGGGTTCGATCGATCGCCCGTTCAACCCGGTGAGCCTCGCGCTCGGCGCGGAGGCCTCGTTCGTGGCGCGGACGATCGACATGGACCGCAAGCACACGATGGAGATCCTGCGGGCTGCGTACGAGCATCGGGGCACGGCGCTCATCGAGATCTACCAGAACTGCAACGTGTTCAACAACCATGCGTTCCTGGAACTGACCGGGAAACAGATTCGTGACGAGAACCGCATCAATCTCGAGCACGGTGAGCCGGTCGTGTTCGGCCCCGAGGGTGAGCATGCGGTGATCTTGGAGAACGGCGCCGCGAAGGTGGTCCCGACGGCCTCCGTCGACGCGTCACAGATCCTCGTGCACGACGCGCACGCGGTGAACCCGAGTGTTGCGTTCGCGCTGAGTCGCCTGTCGCACGGCCCGCACGGCCCCACTCCGCTCGGGATCTTCCGGGACGTGGAGCGGCCGGTCTACGAGGACGTCCTTCAGGAGCAGATCGACACCGCCCAGGAGAGAAAGGGCGTCGGCGACCTGGACAAGCTCCTCCGTTCGGCAGGAACCTGGACGGTCGAGTAGGGCCCAGTCATCTCCTCCCCCAGGAGCGCAGCGACATTGGGGGAGATGCCCCGAAAGGACGGACATCTCATCTCCTCCCCCAGGAGCGCAGCGACATTGGGGGAGATGCCCCGAAAGGACGGACATCTCATCTCCTCCCCCAGGAGCGCAGCGACATTGGGGGAGATGCCCCGAAAGGACGGACATCTCATCTCCTCCCCCAGGAGCGCAGCGACATTGGGGGAGATGCCCCGAAAGGACGGACATCTCATCTC